>JAUNRY010000045.1 GCA_030539475.1 Bacteroidia bacterium
TTAAAACCCGAAAACCTGAATTTGGAAGAGCTGGAACAATCTGCCATCGAAAAGGCACTTGAACAGGCGGATGGAAATATGAACCAGGCGGCAGAGCTATTGGGAATTTCAAGATTTACCTTGTATCGGAAAATTGAAAAATATAAGTAGGTATGAAATTTCAAACCAAGCATATCTTTTTCTTGAAAATAATTGCCATCGTGCTGTTATCGTTGGCGGGAGCCTGGGTTTTCTTAAAGGGATTGGTCTTCTCCGCCGCTTTGATATTGATTGGAATTATATCCATCGCCGTTTCGATGTATTTCGACCGTAAAAAACTGATTGGCCGCGTGGAACAATTGATTGCCGGCATTCGTCATTCCGATTTTTCCACGCACTTTGCCAGCCCTGCCACAAACGACGAGTTCAATCATCTTTCGCGAGAAATGAACGATGCGCTCCATGTTTTTCGCTCCCGCGCACGAGATGCCATGATAGACGAAGCCGAATCGCAAGCCTGGCAAAAGCTCATCAGTGTGCTCACGCACGAAATAATGAACAGCGTTGCGCCCATCATTTCGCTTTCCGAAACGTTGAGCGAACGAACCGACACCGATTTGCAAACAATGAATAAAGCCATGCAAACCATTCACAGGCGCGGCAAAGGCTTGCTGTCGTTTGTTGAAAACTACCGCAAACTCACCAAAATTCCGCAGCCTTTTATTCAGCCCATCCGCGCCAGCGCCCTGTTTGAATCGTTGCAACTTTTGGTGGAATCAGACCAAATCCGCTTTTCTTTTACCTGTTATCCCGAAAAACTTGTGTTTCGCGCCGACAGAAACATGATAGACCAAATTCTCATAAACTTGCTCCGGAATGCGCGGGAAGCAACCGAAAACCAGCCAAATCCCGAAATAAAAATCCGCGCCGAACAAGCGGGAAACGAAGTGCACATAAGCGTTATCGACAACGGAAGCGGCATATCGCCCGAAGCCATCGATAAGATTTTTATCCCCTTTTATTCCACCAAGCCAGCCGGTTCAGGCATCGGGCTAAGCCTCAGCCGCCAAATGATGATTCGGCACAAAGGGCGAATTACGGTGAAATCGGACGAAAACGGAAGCACGTTTACCGTGGTTTTTCCGGAATAGAATGGCCGCCTCAGCTCTCGATGGAATTGATAAGTTGCTTGAGCAATTTTATTTTTTCCACCTGCTGGCCCGACAATACGTTCCAGATACTGTCCTGATTCAATGCTTCGTAATCATTATCAAACTTGTTGCTGTTTTCGTAGTCGTCCATGTATTCGTTGGCATAGTATTCCGAAAGCTCTCTGGCATTATCCATAATAGTTGCCAAATCAACACCCATTTGTTCCAACCGTTGTAAATCTGCTTCGCATTGATGCAGCTTGTTTTCGATATAATGAAGCCTTTCTTCGCGGTTTGTTTTCATAATTGTTTTTTTGTAGCTATCAAAAACAAAAGTAATGATTAAGCGTTATTAAAAAGGTTAAAACTTTCAAAAATGACAAAACCTTCAAACACAAAAGCATTGGAAACCGGTTCGGGAATCGATTGGGATGACTGGTTGCGATACTTGGACTCTATCAACGCAAAAGAATTGGATCATACGGCGTTGGCCATTAAAACGTTGGAGAAAATTCGCGAAACCGGAAAATCCAAAAGCCCGGAATGGTGGGCGCAAGGTGTGGCCGTGGCTTACGAACAACATATTGGGCGAAGAAAGCCCGGCCAGCGTTGCGACGGCGATTTCAGCGTTACCGTGAGCAAAACCATCGACGGCGACATGGACGAAGCGCTTGAAAAATGGATGAAGCGCATGGATGGAGTGTCGGAGTTCAACGGGCTTAAAATCAGCCGGGAGCCATCGGTCAGCCAAACCGAGAAGTGGCGTTACTGGCGTTGCGGCCTGGAAGACGGTTCCACGCTGAGCGTGAACATCCAAACCAAACCCAACGGATCTAAATCGGGCCTCGCCATCAATCACGATAAATTAGGCGAAGCCTCCGATGTAGAGAAATGGCGCAGTTATTGGAAATCAGTTGAAATATAATATTGCATTTGCCGGCTTTGAACCGGCCGATGCTCGGATAATTAATAAAATAACAAGCAAATGAAAAATTTAAAATTCGTATTAATAGCGGTAGTTGCCGCCTTCACGTTATCGAGTTGCGGCTACAACACCATGGTGAACAAACAGGAAAGCGTTAATTCGCAATGGGCAAACGTGGAAAACGCTTACCAACGCCGTGCCGATTTAATTCCAAACCTGGTGAACACGGTAAAAGGTTACGCGCAACACGAGCAGGAAACTTTCACGCAGGTTACGGAAGCGCGCGCGAGAGCCACGCAAACAACCATCGACCCCGAAAACCTGACCGAAGAAGCCATTCAGCAATACCAACAAGCGCAAGGACAGTTAGGCTCTGCCATTGGGAGGTTGCTGCTTATTCAGGAAAATTATCCCGAACTCAAAGCCAATCAGAATTTTCTGGCGCTTCAAGACGAATTGGCCGGCACCGAAAACCGAATTTCGGTAGAAAGGAATAAGTTCAATCAAACGGCTCAGGATTTCAATTCGTATATCCGCCAGTTTCCGCGCGTTATTTATGCCGGATGGTTCGGCTTTAAACCGAAAGGATATTTTCAATCTGCTCCGGGTTCGGAAACCGCGCCGGAAGTTCAGTTTTAAATATTTACGATTTACGAGTTTAGATTTACCAATGAAAAGAGTTTCACACTGTGAAACCAAGTTGCTTAGTTCGAAAAGAATTGAAAATGTAAAAAAGAAGCCGAGGAAATTCTTGCCATTGTGGTGGCTTCTTTAAAAACAATGAGCCAGAAATCGTAAATCGTAACTTCTTTAAATCGTCAATCGTCAATCGTAATTCGTAAATAAATTAGATGTTGAACCAGGAAGAATTAAACAGAGTAGTGGAATCCATTCGTGCAGCCGAGGGACAAACCTCTGCCGAAATTCGTGTTTGCATAGCCAAAAAATGCACCGGGAATCCCATGGAAATGGCTTACAAAAAGTTTAAGTCGTTGAAAATGGATACCACCGCGCAGCATAATTCGGTGCTGATTTACGTGGCGCCCGATGATCACAAGGTAGCTGTTATCGGGGATTCGGGGATAAACGAAGCAGCCAGAGAAGGCTTTTGGGATGCCGTTCTTGACGATATGCTTTCCTATTTCAAAGATGAGCGGATTTGCGACGGAATTTGTCAGGGAGTTGGTAAAGTGGGGGAGTTGATGAAGGCGCGTTATCCGGTTGCGGAAGACGATGTGAATGAATTGTGCGACGATGTTGTTTTTGATGAAGAATAAATTTACCATACTTTTTCTGTTATTTTTATCGTCTTTGGGAATTTCTGCTCAGGATATTCCCGAGCCGATGCGACCGTACCGTTTGGTGAACGATTTTGCCAATGTTTTTTCTTCGGCAGAAAATCAGGCGCTGGAACAGCGATTGCTTGCTTATAACGATTCCACGTCCACGCAAATTTACGTGGTAACCGTGAATGATTTGGGCGGATATCCGGCATCGGATTACGCTTTCGTGCTGGGCGAAAAATGGGAAATCGGACAAAAAGGGAAAGACAACGGTTTACTGATTTTAATAAAACCAAAAGTGGGAAACAGCCGCGGGCAGGCGTTTATCGCCACCGGATACGGGTTGGAAGGTTCCATAAACGATGCGTTTGCGGGAAGAATCGTTCGCGACAGAATGATTCCCTATTTTCAGGAAGACGATTACTTTGGCGGAGTAAACGCGGCCGTAGATGTAGTAATAGCCCGGTTGTCCGGAGAATTTGACCCCGATGCGGAAGAATCCGGCGGTGGGCTTCCTGTTTGGGCAATAATCCTGCTTGTCGTTGTCTTTTTTATCCTGTTCTCCGTCATTTCCAGCGGCGGCGACCAGCATATCGATGGCCGCGGACACCACAGAACCGGTGGCGGGCCGATATTTTTTCCGCCTGTTTCAAGAGGGAGAGGCAGCGGTTGGGGCGGCGGAGGCTTTGGCGGTGGCGGAAGTTTCGGTGGTTTCGGCGGCGGTGGCGGCGGAAGTTTTGGCGGCGGCGGAGCGGGAGGAAGCTGGTGAATCGGGTCGTTTCGATTTCCAAATCGAAGTTTTTAAGAGAAAAATTTAAATGAATAATTCGTTAAAAATGCAGCCCTTCACCCCTCATCTCATCACCATTCTCGGCCCAACCGCCAGCGGAAAAACTACTTTTGCCGCTCATCTTGCTTCGCAACTCCGCGGAGAAATTATCAGCGCCGATTCGCGGCAGATTTATCGGGGAATGGATATCGGAACGGGAAAAGATTTGAAGGATTATTCGGTTGACGGCCAGCAAATTCCGTATCATCTTATCGATATCCGGGAGGCAGGCGAGAAATACACGCTTTTCAATTATCAGCACGATTTTCACAAGGTTTATAACGATATTTTATCGCGCCAAAAAACACCCATCCTTTGCGGAGGAACCGGGCTTTATATCGAATCGGTTTTAAAAGGATATCATTTGCCCGATGTTCCGGAGAATTCTGCCTTGAGGAAAGAATTAGAACCCAAAACACTGGATGAGCTTACTCAAATTCTGTCTTCTTACAAAATACTTCACAACACCACCGATACCGACACCAAAAAACGCGCCATCCGTGCCATTGAAATTGCCGATTTTCAAAGCAAAAATCCCGCTTCGGCGCTCGATTATCCGCCTGTTGAAAGTGTAATTATCGGAGTGGATATCGACAGGGAATCGCGAAGACGGAAAATAACATCGCGCCTCAAAAAAAGGTTAGACGAGGGCATGATTGATGAAGTGAAATCGCTTTTGGCGAAAGGTGTTCCGGCAGACAATTTGATTTATTACGGCCTCGAATATAAGTTTGTAACGCTGCATGCAATCGGCCAACTCACTTACGCGGATATGTTTTCTCAGCTCGAAATCGCCATTCATCAGTTTGCCAAACGGCAAATGACCTGGTTCCGCGGCATGGAAAAACGCGGATTCACGATTCATTGGCTGGATTTTTCGCTGCCGATGAGCGAGAAAATAAAACAAGCGCTTACTATTATCAACAATTCCTGAATTGCATCGTACAAAAATACTTTTATTCGGCAAAAAAACGTAATTTTGCGCCTTAAAACAGTTCAACTGCTAACATTTTTGCCCAATGATTAAAGGAAAATTCCCCACAGATAAGTTTCAATCGCTGGAAACCCCGTTCTATTATTACGATATGGATTTGCTGCGTGAAACGTTGAAGACCGTAAAAAAAGAAACAGAAAACAAAAAATATTCCATCCATTACGCGCTGAAAGCCAACGCAAATCCGCTGATTTTGAAAGAAATAGCCGCGTATGGTTTTGGCGCCGACTGCGTAAGCGGAAACGAAATTTTGCGCGCTTTGCAATGCGGCTTTCCGGCGTCGAAAATTGCGTTTGCCGGCGTTGGAAAAACCGACAGGGAAATAAAAATTGGGTTAGACAACGATATTTTCTGTTTCAATGTGGAATCGTTGCCCGAAATGGAAGCCATTGAACGATTGGCTTCGGAAACCGGAAAAACAACGCGAATTGCGCTCAGAATCAATCCCAACGTTGACGCGCACACGCACAAATACATCACCACCGGGCTGGAAGAAAACAAATTCGGACTCAACGAACCCGATTTGCCGAAGGCAATTGAATTAATTTCAAGAAGCAGCCACCTGCAACTGATTGGAATGCACTTCCATATCGGGTCGCAGATTACGGATATGTCGTCGTTTGAAAATCTTTGCGTGAAAGCGCTGGAATTGCAGAATTGGTTTTCCGGGCGCGGAATTTCGTTCGAAATCATTAACGTGGGCGGCGGCCTGGGCATTAACTACCATCATCCCAACCACTGTCCCATTGCCGATTTTGAAGCCTATTTCCGCTTGTTTGGAAAATACCTGAAGTTGCAGGAAAACCAAACGCTCCATTTCGAACTGGGGCGATCGGTTGTTGCGCCTTGCGGTTCGTTAATATCGCGAGCAACTTACGTGAAAGAAGGCATCTCCAAAAAGTTTTTGATTTTAGACGCGGGAATGACCGATTTGCTTCGCCCCGCGTTGTATCAGGCGTATCATCACATCGAAAACATCAGTTCCGGTAAAGAATACGAAACCTACGATGTGGTGGGCCCGGTTTGCGAATCGAGCGACGTCTTCGGTGAGAATATATCGCTAAACCAATCTCAAAGAGGCGATTTTATCGCCATTCGTTCTGCCGGTGCGTATGGCGAAACCATGGCTTCGGCGTACAATTGCCGCGAATTGCCCGCTTCTTATTTTTCTGATTCGTTATAAAAAACGGCCTTTAGCCGTTAGCAACACTAAGCCAAAAGCCGGTTGCCAATAACCGATAGCTAATAAATTATGGATTTTTCGCACTACCTGAATTTTGATTTTTCGCTCCCTTTTTGGATAATTTCGGGAGCGGTATCGCTGTTTTTCATTGTTCAACTGATTTATTACCTGTGGATTTACAGAAAACCGTATGCTTATGAACTCAAAAGAGACAAATCGCAGCTTTCAGCCGATAATTTGCCGTCGGTATCGGTAATAATTGCATCGAAGAACGAGTCGGAAAACCTGCAAAAGTATCTTCCGTCAATTTTGGAACAGGATTATCCGCATTTTGAAGTTGTGGTCGTAAATATGGGTTCTACCGACGAAACAGATATGTTGCTCAAGGGGCTCAGTCAAAAATACACAAACCTTTATCATACCTACGTTCCCGCCGAAGCTGAGGATTTGAACGACAAAAAACTGGCGCTGACTCTCGGCATTAAAGCGGCAAAAAACGATGTCTTGCTCTTTACCGAAGCTTATTGCGTACCTGTTTCAAACAAATGGATTCAAGAGTTTGCCAACGAGTTTTCCAACGGAAAAGACATCGTCCTGGGCTTTTGCCGGCTGGAGATTGAAAAGAAAGTTGCCATGCGTAAATTCATACTTTACGACAACCTTGTTCACGGCTTAAAATACTTGTCGCTGGCCATTATCGGGAAGCCGTTTATGGGAATCGGGCGAAATATGGCCTACAAAAAAGAAATTTTTTTCGAAAGAAAAGGTTTTTCTCCCATACTGAATATTGAAGCCGGCGAAGACGATTTGTACATCAATAAAATAGTAAAAAGAAAAAATGTGGGAGTGGTGGTTTCGCCGGAAAGCATGACGAAAAGCGATGTAGTGAATAATTTCTTCACGTGGCGTGCGCTGAAATCCAAGTATCTATACACCAAACAGTTTTATAGGGGAATTTCGTCTTTTGTTTTCGGCTTCGAAACTTTGTCGAAATACCTGTTTTATCTCTCGGTTGTTGCCGGAATAGCATACGGAGTTTTTCACGAGAATTATCCGATAATCGCTTTCAGCGTAATTTTGTTGATCGCGAGATTTATCGTTCAACTAAACATCATCGGCAAAAACAGCCGCTTGTTCGGCGCCGGAAAATTCCATATCAACCTGTTGTTTTTCGATATCTTTCAGCCGTTTAACAACTTCAGGTTCAGAAAATACGCCAACAGGAAAAAGCAATTCAAGCGATGAGATTTTTTGTTGAAGAAAAATCGGTTTCCTGTCATTGTGGCATTAAAAATCATGAATTTGTATCGTGCACGGTTAAAGCGGGTTAATGGGTTGGTTTTTTTTGTTAAAAGTGTCAAAAAAGCTCGCTCGCAATAAACTTTCGTACGTTTTTTGTTTCTAATTTTGCGTATAGAGAATACAAGACGTAAAAAACAAATGTAATATAAGAATATGAATACTGGAAACGTAAAAAACATGATGGTAATTGTTGTAGTTGCCATTCTTAGTTCGGTTATTACTCTTTTTGGGTATAATGCCATTTCGAAAAACAATTCGAATAAATTATTAGGTTCTTCCGCGAGTGTTGAACAAAGTGAATATGCCAACACTTTCGATCAGAGCAAAAACGTGAGGCTGGCAAGTTTAACCACATCGCAAGGTTACCCCGATTTCACCGAGGCGGCTTCCCAATCGGTAAACGGCGTGGTACACGTAAAAGTAAAATCCATAAGCCAGCAACAATATATGAGTCCTTTCGACTTCTTTTTCGGCTTTGGAAACAGAACTCCCCAGCCGCGCGAACAAATCGGCTTTGGCTCGGGTGTAATCATCTCCAAAGACGGATACATCATCACCAATAACCACGTGGTGGAAGGCGCTACCGAAGTGTCGGTAACGTTGAACGACAACCGTGAATTTACCGCCAAAGTTGTGGGAACCGATTCACAAACCGATATTGCTCTGCTGAAGATTGAAGGCAGCGATTTTCCTTACCTCACTTTCGGAAATTCCGATGCGTTACAGGTAGGAGAATGGGTGTTGGCTGTTGGAAATCCGTTTAATCTAACCTCAACCGTAACTGCCGGAATTGTGAGCGCCAAAAATCGCGGCGACATTGTTGGCGGCGGCAATTTGGGCATCCAATCGTTCATTCAGGTCGATGCGGCCGTAAACCGCGGCAACAGCGGCGGAGCGTTGGTAAATACCCGCGGCGAACTGGTGGGAATCAACACGGCTATCTTTTCTCAATCGGGCGATTTTAGCGGATTGGCTTTCGCCGTGCCCATTTCCATTGCCGGAAAAGTAGCGGCCGATATAAAACAATACGGAGCGGTGCAACGAGCATATTTGGGAATTTCTGTCATGCCCATTGAAGTAGCCAGACGCGAAGATCCTGAAAGAGCAAAGGAATTGTCGCAAATAGTAGGTGTTGTGATAGATGATTTCGGCGATAGAAGCGCTTCCAAAGCTGCCGGATTGGAAAAAGGCGATATCATTAAAGCGATAAACAACGTGCAGATCCGGAATTTTGCCGGGCTGCAAGATCAGTTGAGCCGCTATCGTCCGGGCGATAAAGTGAAAGTAACCGTTGACAGAAACGGCAAAGAACTGTCTTATACGGTAGAACTGCAAAACGATGCCGGCACCACCGAAGTACAACGCGGCTCAGACTCCATGGACCTGCTGGGGGCTACCTTCAACGAGATTCCAAACAGCAGAAAACAGCAACTGGGTATCAACAGCGGAGTGGAAGTGGCCGGCGTTGAGAATAACGGCCTGTTTAGGAAAGAAGGCATAAACAAAGGATTCATCATAATGCGGGTAAACAATGCACCCGTTAACAGCGGCGACGATATATCCAAAATCGTATCGGCGGTTAGCGCCGGCAGTCAGGACAAAGTGATTCTCATAGCCGGTTTTTATCCCAACGGAAGAACGCAATACATTGCTATTGACTTGTCGCAGGGAACAAGATAAAGAAAAACGAGTTAATTAAAGTTAATCGGTCGCTTTTTTGTAACAAAAACACCCAAAGTGTGTTTCTATAACAGAAGGATTTGGATTTTCCGAATCCTTCGCTGTTAAAGGAGAATGAGAGAAATTTGCGCTTACAGTTTCTTTATTCGGAAAAAAGCAGTAATTTTGCACCCCGATTTCAAACAGAAAGGATAATATATAATAAATGAGGCAATTAAAAATAACAAAATCAATCACGAATCGTGAAAGCGCTTCTTTGGATAAATACTTGCAGGAGATAGGCCGCGAAGACCTTATTACTGTGGAAGAAGAAGTGGAGTTGGCTCAGGCAATTAAAAAAGGAGACAGGCGAGCTCTGGAAAAATTGACCCGCGCTAACCTGCGTTTTGTGGTATCGGTAGCGAAGCAATACCAAAACCAGGGGCTCAGCCTTCCCGATTTGATTAACGAAGGCAACCTGGGACTGATAAAAGCTGCCGAAAAGTTTGATGAAACCCGCGGTTTTAAGTTTATCAGCTATGCCGTTTGGTGGATTCGCCAGTCAATTCTGCAGGCGTTGGCTGAACAATCGAGAATTGTAAGGTTGCCGCTTAATCAGGTGGGCTCGCTCAACAAAATAAGCAAAGCTTTCCAAAAATTCGAACAAGAGAACGAACGCCGCCCATCGGCCGAAGAACTCGCGCAGGAACTTGACCTCTCGGTGGACAAGGTTACCGATTCGCTGAAAGTTTCCGGGCGCCACATATCGATGGACGCTCCTTTTGTGGAAGGCGAGGACAATAGCTTGCTGGATGTGTTGGTGAATGACGATGCCCCCATTGCCGACAGGACGCTGATAAATGAGTCGCTGCAAAAAGAGATCGACCGGGCGCTTGCCACCCTCACCGAACGCGAAAGCGATATTATAAAGATGTTTTTCGGCATCGGTTGTCAGGAAATGACATTGGAAGAGATCGGCGATAAATTTCAGCTTACCCGCGAACGTGTGCGCCAGATTAAAGAAAAAGCCATCAGAAGGCTTCGTCAAGATTCACGCAGTAAACTGTTGAAAAGTTATTTAGGGTAATTTTACCACATAAATATGAAAAATTGTGGAAAAATACCCTATTAGGCTACATTTTCATCATTTTTTCTTAAAAAAACGCTTGTGTTTTGGAAATTAGACTTATCTTTGCGTTGATTTCGCTTAAGATAAAGTAAAATTTAAAAGTTTTTTAATCTCTGGCGAACATTTTAAAAATACAAATGTTATAAAAACAGATAATATTCGACAGTTTCAACTATAATAATTATCGAGTTATTGTATAAAAACAAATTTTAATTAGAATTTAAATTTATGAAAAAGTTTAGTTTACTTTTAATTTCTGCTCTTGTTGCATTCAGTATGAGTGCGCAAGAAGTGCAAAATGTTTCGAATGGTACTGTGTACCTGAAAGACAGAGGTGGTGATCACTGGTACATTGGTATTGGTGGTGGTACAAATCTTTATTTTACTAAAGCTGAAAACGACGCAGGCGCAAGTTTTGGCGATCGTTTGGGATGGATGGGTCAACTTGAAGTAGGCAGATGGAATTCTCCGGTTTGGGGAACTCGTTTGGTTATCGATGGCGGCCACATTAAACACGTTGCTAACGTACCTCACGGACCCGAGCAAAATTGGCTTGGCGGTCACCTTGACATGATGTGGAATATGACCAATGCTTTGGGCGGATATAATCCGGACAGAGTTTGGAACATTGCTCCTTATCTTGGTATAGGTTATATGTACGGTTTGGATGCAGACTGGAAAAAACCGAATCCTGACGGTGATTTGTTCAAACACCAAAACCAAACTCTTACTTACAACGTTGGTTTAATCAACAATTTCCAACTTTCAAGAAGTGTTGCTCTTTTCCTTGAATTGGGCTGGAGAGTAATGCAAGAAAGTTTTGATGGTAGCCCAACAGGTGGAGATTATGATTACGACAGCATGTTCACCGGAACTGCAGGTGTTAAATTCGGTCTTGGAAAACAAGATTTCACTCCTGCTGAGTTGATGGATTACAACTTAATCAACGACTTGAACAGCCAAATCAACAGACTGCGCGCTGAAAACGAAGAACTCAGAAAAAGACCGGAAAGTTGTCCTGACTGTCCTGAAGTTGCTCCTGCTCCTGTTACTGAAGGTGTTTACGTTCCTAACGTAGTATTCTTCCGCATCAACTCTTCAACTATTGACAGAGGCCAGCAAGTTAGCATCTACAACACTGCTGACTACTTGAAAGCTAATCCGAATGCAAGAGTTAACATCGTAGCATACGCCGACAGACAAACCGGTACACCTCCGTACAACATGGCTCTTTCTGAAAGACGTGCTAAAGCTGTTGCTGACGCATTGATTAACGAGTACGGAATTGACAGCAGCCGCGTATCAGTTGACTGGAAAGGTGATACAGAACAGCCTTACGCAGAAAACGACTGGAACCGCGTAGCTATCTTCTTTGCTGAATAATCTGAAAAGTCAGATAACTATACTAAAAAAAGCATCTCTATTGAGATGCTTTTTTTGTTTCCCGATGCGGTCAAATTGTTGCGCCGACGAGTGAAATACAAGTTTAAACAAGTTGTTGAACAGTATATATCTCAATAGATTTCTCCCTACGGTCGAAATGACGGTTCATTGAAAAGAAAGCGGCTTTACCGCCGCTTTCTTTCTGCACAGGCTCGTCTCTTCGACCGTAGGAAGAAGTCTCAATAAAGCCATCGCTATTCAAGCAAATAATCAACAAATGTATAGTTGAATCCAGGAAACGAAGGTTGTGTTCTCGTTTTTTTACGAAGCCATAGGTATC
>JAUNRY010000312.1 GCA_030539475.1 Bacteroidia bacterium
AGGCGCGAAGATACAAAAATATGACGGGGGTTGAAATTAAGATTTTGTTACGAAATAAGCATCCGCCGGTTTGGGGAGAGCGGCAACCGAAAGCCGCCGGCAAGCAGAGATTCAGGAAATCAAGTGTAAAAACCCTGAAAATTTTAGGAGGCAAAAATTGGACTGGCATTTTTTTACGATGTTACAACTCTTTGTTTTGAAACAGATATTGGGATTATTTTTGCGAAAACGGTTTTCCAAGAGACGGTATACACATTAATCCCCAGCTTATTTTTGGGCTTCGAAATAAAGTATCGTCTATTCTTTTTAAGGTGTCCCAATGTCGAAGTCCGGAATATATCGCATTGCAGCCCATTCATAAAAAAAACAGTTATCTCTGCACAAATTATCGGCAATTGATGCTATGGAGGAATTATTTTACGAATATCCGTGTTTTCATCGCATGGGCTTGGAAAGCCATATTTCCATAACCGCAGGCGATTTATTCGCCTGCGGTAAAATATGGGTGGTTGAGTACCACCTTTCAGGCGGGATAATCATTTTTATTTATTCATTACACATCTTTTATTATCTTTGTGAACAGTATTTTTCAGCCATGGGAAAGAAAAAGAAAAAGAAATCGGGGCTCACGGAGCATCAGCAGCGCAAAGTTGAAGATGCTCAACGCCGCAAGCTTTACCTGAAACGTTTGCTGGCCGTGCTTGAGTACTTAAAATACGATACGGTGATACCTCTTCTTACTCCCGAATTGCTTAACGAGTTTTGGCTTGCTCGCACGGCGCTTGCCCGGGTAGATCTGTCGCGTGCCACCCATTTTGGCAACCTGGAGAAACAATTTATCCAACGCGAATTGTATGCCCTTTTCAACCATAATTACGTGGTGCTGGACATCGAAACAGAAGAAAAACGCGAAATTCTTATTTCCGATTTCTACGAAATATGGCTGCCCCTCATGCTCGCTATCGGGCGTGATTCCCCAAAATTGTCGGAAACAAAAGTAAAGGTATTGCTGCGCGAAGAACTAAAAAAGTACGGTGTTTTTTGCGAAAGGGTGGATGATGACACTCCCTCTTTGCAGATTACACAGATTTTTGAGCGCATGGAACATCATTATCAGGGCTATCTGCTCACGTTTGCCTTTCAGTTCAGCAATCCCTGCATGCATTTTTTCTGGATAGAGAAGATGTCGTATGAATCGCACGGCGGACGTATGAACCGCGACGTGATTTTCTCATCGTCCAATCCCGTAACCGTTATCGGCAGGGTAATGAAGGGTACTCTCCGTAAACTATACAAAGTGGGCTATCCCCTTTTATCGGGAATGAAAGGAAAGATACACTGGCTGTCGAAAAAAATACCGCGCAACCCTTACATACAGTTCAACCCCGATCTGGAATACGAAGTATATATACAGGAGCACGCCATGGTGCGCATGTTTGAGCGTATTGACGGGGTTTTTACTTCCACGGTAAACACCTACATGCACTTGTGTTTTCTGAACTGGAATGTAGATTGGTATAAAGGCTCGCTGCTTATTCGTTTCGATTTGCATGGCCAGAAAGTGGGGTATTTTGTGGCCGATTTCACGCCGGATAGAAAAATTGCTATCCGAACGTTTTATTTTATTACCTACGACCGTACGCCCGAAGGAGAGGCCTTGGCCAGTTATGCCGGCTTGCAGGCTTTCGATAAAAAATACCTGGGGATAGACCGCCTGAGCACGTTTCTGGCATCCGATTTCGAGAAAGATTCCAAGTTTGCCTCCCTTTGCCGCGAAGCGGGGGTAGGGCATTTGCTCGATTTGAGCGCGGTGCGGCATGCCATCCACCTGGAAAACACGGAAGCAAAAAGCATATCCAACGATTTTATTGAGAAGTATTTGTCGTCGTTGGAGAAATGATGGGGGGCAGCCCGGTTATGGATTTCTCCCTGCCATTTTGTTGGTTTGCCTACGTACAATGTGTTTTCTGTCCGTTTGCGGTTACCGCAGGTTGCACCTGCGGCTATTGTTGTTTGTCCCATTCGGAACATGCCGGCAGAATATTTATAAAGCCTCAAGGCTGTTAAATTTTGATGAATCCCAACGGGATGTAACAGAAATAGCCGTGTGTGAAACGCACGGGAAACGGTGCATCATCGTGGCCGACCCCGAAGGGTGTCGAAC
>JAUNRY010000046.1 GCA_030539475.1 Bacteroidia bacterium
AATAATTAAGACCGGATTGGCGGCACAACGCGCTTTTTTTGCAACCGGCACAACGCGTGATACCTCTTTCAGAACGGAGCAGTTGAAGAAATTCAAATCCGCCATCAAGAAACACGAAAAGAAAATCGCCGATGCATTGTGGGCGGATTTGCACAAATCGTTTGAGGAAGCGTATCTCACCGAAATCAGTATCGTAATTCAGGAAATCAATAACCACATTCACCGCTTAAAAAAATGGTCGAAGCCGAAACGTGTGCCTACACCTTCGCACCTGTTGCCGTCGTCGAGCAGAATTATTTACGAACCGTTGGGTGTATCACTTATTGTGGCGCCGTGGAATTATCCGTTTCAATTGTTGATGAATCCGCTCGTGGGATCTATTTCCGCCGGAAATTGCGCTGTGCTAAAACCATCGCCATACACGCAAAACACGGCGAAAGTGATGCAGGAGCTGATAAAAGAAACCTTTCCGCCGGAATATATCGATATTGTTCTGGGTGGCAGAGAGGTAAACGAACTGCTTTTTAAGCAAAAAACCGATATTGTTTTCTACACCGGAAGCCCTGCCGTGGGAAAAGTGGTGATGAGCGCCGCCGCCGAACAGCTTACGCCGGTGGTGCTGGAGCTGGGCGGGAAAAGCCCGTGTATTGTTGACAAAGACGCGAAACTTTCCGTTGCCGCCCGGCGGATTGTGTGGGGAAAAACCATCAACGCCGGACAAACCTGCATTGCGCCCGATTATTTACTGGTGCATGAATCGGTAAAAGATGCATTGATTGAGGAAATGAAAACCGCTGTTCGGGAAATGTTTGGCGAAGATGTGCGGCAGAGCAAACACTTTGGGCGTATTGTCAACGATAAGGCTTTTGACCGCTTATCGGGTTATCTTACGAACGGGAAAATTGTTTTGGGCGGAGTTTCCGATAAATCGGAACGTTATATTTCGCCCACTGTTCTGGATGATGCGAAGCCCGAAGACGCGGTGATGCAGGAAGAAATTTTCGGGCCCATTTTACCGGTTATGACATTTGCCGATATTAACAAAGCAATATCTTACGTTAATTCCAACGAAAAGCCGTTGGCATTTTATTATTTCGGGAAATCGAAAAAGGCGAAAGAGGTGTTGTTGAAAACCACGTCGGGTGGAGGGTGCATCAACGATACCGTTGTTCATGTGGCCAATCACCGTTTGCCGTTTGGTGGCGTAGGCAATAGTGGCATGGGCAGGTATCACGGGAAAGAGAGTTTTTTGGCTTTCAGTAATCGGCGCAGTATGGTTACCACGCCAACCCGGATAGATTTTCCGTTCCGATACGCGCCGTATAAGTTTTTCAGGTGGATACGGAAAATTATATAAAACAGTAGAGACGCGGCATGCCGCGTCTCTACAATTATTATCACGAAGGCAAAGCCATCGTCTCCCGATTATTCCTTCGGCATCATAACCACAACGGCTTCGTTTTCCTGCGAGAGGAACTCCTGAACAAAGTTCTTCACATCGTTTGCAGTAATGGCGCTCAGGGTGCTGAGGTAATTGGAGTGGTTGTCTTCTCCGTAGAAATACTTCGTATCGAGAATATTCATCCAATAGCTGTTCTCTTTCAGGTTTTCATCGTAGCGCTTTGTCATGTATTCTTTCACCTTGCTGAAATCTTCGGCGCGCGGGCCGTTATCGGCAATCGATTTGAGTTCGCGGTGAATAATAACGTTCAGGTCATCCACTTTTTCCGGATCGGTATCGTAGATAATCTGAAGAGCCGTTTGTCCTTGCGGATAGCGTGAAATTGCGCCTTGCGAGTAAACTCCGTACGTTCCGCCTTCGTCTTCACGTACTTTTTCGGTGTAAACTATATCCAGAATCTGGTCGAACATGCTCATCAGGATGAGGTTTTTTTGGCTGCGCTCCATGTTTCCGGTTGTTGCGATGAAGGTGGAAGCTTTTGGGTTTTGCATTTCGCGTTGGAAGATGTTTTCCGATTTCCCTTTCAAGAAATCCATGGGAACCGCAATAAACTCGCCTTTCACGGCTTGTCCCGGCAGTGAAGCCAGATACTGTTCGATGACGGGTTTCACTTTTTCTTCGTCGATGTTCCCAACAAACGTGAAAGTGAAGCTGCCCGGGTTGCGGAACTGTTGTTTGTACATCTCCATAATGCGTTTGTAATCAACCTTGGCCAGGTCGTCCACTTTGGTGCGCATGGTCAAGGGGTTGTCTCCGTAAAGCCCTTTTGTAGCCGCGTCGCTGAAAGCAACCATCGGTTCGGCTTCCTGATTTCTGAGCTGCGTTTCCATGCGCTGCATGTAGGATTGGAACGCATCGTCGTCGCTTCTGGGAGCGGTAAAATAGAGATACACCAGTTGCAGCATGGTTTCAAAATCTCTTATCGATGAAGACCCGTTGAAGTCTTGTGTGGTAAGCGAAATGCCGGGGCGCGCCGAAGCCGTTTTTCCGGCAAGCGCTTTTGTGAGGCCGGTTGCGCTGAAATTGCCAACGCCGCCCAGCGTCATTACGCTGCCCATCATTCTGGCGTTAACGGGGTCTTGTTCGGCGTATTGAGAGAATCCGCCTACGCTTGTTCCGGTCATCATAATTTGGTCGTCTTTAAAATCGGTCGATTTTAAGATTACCTTCATTCCGTTTTGAAGTGTCCATACGGTAGCGCCCAAGGCTTCGTCTTTTTCTGTTTTCGTTATTTTTCCGGGTGCGGGCGGGGTGGCAATAAGCGGCTCGTTGGAAACTTCTTCCACGTATGCTTCAATGTTCTCGGCTTTTACCGCGTCAATAACTGCAATCAGTTCGTCTTCAGTAGGATATGCGAGTCCTTCTCTTTCGGGGCCCGAAATGGAAATAACCATGTTTTCATCGCCGATTAATTGTGCTACGGCCTGATTGATGGCTTCTACGGGAATATTGGGAGCAATCATGTTTATCATGTTATGCTCGTACTCAATGCCCGGTATGGGTTCGTTGTTGATGAAGCTGCTCACGTATTCGCGTGAATAGCTGCTGTTTCTTTCCTTGTCGCGGTTATTGTAGGCGTTTTCGTAACTTTTCAGGATGTTGGTGCGCGCGCGTTCGTATTCCGAAGCGGTAAATCCAAAACGTTTCATGCGTTCGGTTTCGCGAATCATGGCGGCAATGGCGTCTTTTATTTTATCGTCTGCCGAAGCGCCGGCAACAGTCCATGCATCTTTTGTTTTGGCAATGAAGTATTCGCCGTCGTAAGCCTGAGCGCCGATGAAGGGTGCGTTGGGTTTTTGCACTATATCCTGAAATCTCTCGTTGATCATAGCAGCGGCTGCCGATTTGATGTAATTAATTACCAAGCCGGCTTGCGAGAGTTTAATTTCATCGGGCAGGGTATCGTGTTTATAAAAAACCATGATGGAGGTGCGGGTGGCTTCGGGGTCGGTGGCTATGGAAACGATGGGTTCCTCGTTGTCGGGAACGGGGAAGTAAACGCGCTCGGCCGGGTCAACGGGTGCCGGAATTTTGCTGAAAAGTTCCTTTACGCGGGCTTCCATTTGGTCGGCATCAAAATCACCCACTACTACAATTCCCTGCAAATCGGGACGATACCATTTTTTGTAATACGTGCGAATTTCTTCGGGCTTAAAGTTGTTGATTACGTCGATATCGCCAATTGGCAAACGATTGGCGTATTTGCTGTCTTTGTACATCACGGGAAGCATTTTTTTCCACAAGCGGAATTGCGCGCCGCCACCGGTTCGCCACTCTTCGCGAATAACACCGCGTTCGTTTTCCAGTTCTTCTTCTTCCAGCAAAATGCCGTTAGACCAGTCGTGAAGAACCAGAAGAACGGAATCTACCAGGTTTTGGTTTGTGGTGGGCACATCGGTCAGAAAATAAACGGTTTCGTCGAGCGAAGTGTACGCGTTGATATTTGCCCCGAATCTCATTCCGTTATCTTGCAGGTAGTTGAGCATGTTTTTTCCGGGAAAGTTTTTGGTTCCGTTAAAAGCCATGTGTTCCAGAAAGTGAGCCAATCCCGCTTGATTGTCTTCTTCCTGCATAGAGCCTACTTTTTGAGCGATGTAGAAATCGGCTCTGTTTTCGGGTAATTTATTTTGACGAATGTAGTACGTCAATCCGTTTTCCAGCGTGCCTTTTCGAACGTTCTCGTCGATTGGCTGCGGTGGGTTTTGTTGCGCCATTGCTGTCATTCCCAGCAATATCAGCGATAATAATAAAATTCTTTTCATCTTTTATTGTTAATTATTAGTGGTTTTTTTTATTTACGATTTACGATTTTGGACCTCCCCTCAGTCCCCTCCCAGAGAGGGGAAGAGGGTCTTTGACAAAAATCCCGGCTGTTTTTGTCAGTTACTCTCTCCTCCTTCCTTGGGGGAGGTTGGGAGGGGGTAATTCGTAATTCGTCATTCGTCAATCGTCAATAGTCAGATTCTTTCCAGCACAATTTTCATCAGGTCTTCCGTTGAGCCTTTGTAATCGGCATTTGAGTCCAATGCCACGCGATTGGCGATAATGGCGCAAACAGTCATGCACTTATGTCCCATCAGTTTGCCCAAACCGGCAATGGCCGAACTTTCCATCTCGTAATTGGTAATGGAATGATCGCCAAAGCGGAACGATTCTATTTTCGCGTTCAAATCCGGATCGGCCAGCGAGAGACGCACGTGGCGGCCTTGCGGGCCGTAAAATCCCGTGGCGGAAATGGTTACTCCGCGAATCATGTCGTATCCTATTTTGTCAACCAACTCCTCGTCGGCATTCACCACATAGGGCAAGCAGTGGTAAGGCGACCAGCCCACGTGCTTTTGGAAAGCTTCCTCGAAATCTTCGTCGCATATTTCGCGCGAGCCGGCGTAGTAGTGCAGCAACCCGTCGAACCCGATGGATTTTTCCGACACCACATACGAACCAACCGGGCAATGCGGCTGCATGCCGCCCGATGTTCCCACGCGAATCATGGTGAGTTGTTTGAACTCCTTTTTAACCATCCGCGTATTGAAATCCACGTTGGCCAACGCGTCCAGTTCGGTTACCACAATGTCGATGTTGTCCGTGCCTATCCCGTGCGAAATTGCCGTGAGGCGTTTCCCTTTATACATTCCGGTAACGGTATGAAACTCGCGGCTTCGCACGTCGCATTCTATGGAATCGAAAAACGAAGCAGTCATGGTAACCCTTTCGGGGTCGCCCATCATCACTATTTTATCGGAAAGCTGCTCCGGTTTTATGTGAAGATGAAAGGCGCTGCCGTCGGGGTTGATGATTAATTCGGAATCGGGGATTATTCTCATAATAATATTTTTTGCTTTTGGCGGTTAGCCGTTAGCCGGCGTTGAAAGCGTGAATTTTTGTGGGAAATAATGACAAAAGTTTCACCAATTCAACGCAAAGCCAATAGCTAATTGCCAACAGCTATTTACTATTTTCTTTGTTTCCCCCACCTTGCGGCTTGGCAATGGAATCGCGCATATCGGTATCCGATTTGATATTTTCCATGCGGTAGTAATCCATTATTCCCAGGTTTCCGTTGCGAAACGCTTCTGCCATGGCGATGGGAACTTCGGCTTCGGCTTCGATAACTTTGGCGCGGGCTTCCTGCGCTTTGGCTTTCATTTCCTGCTCCTGAGCAATGGCCATGGCGCGGCGTTCTTCGGCGCGGGCCTGGGCGATGTTCTTATCGGCTTGCGCCTGATCCATTTGCAGCACGGCGCCGATGTTTTTGCCTATATCGATATCGGCAATGTCGATGGAAAGAATTTCGAAAGCAGTTCCGGCGTCCAGTCCTTTTCTCAGCACGAGTTTGGAGATGGAGTCGGGGTTTTCGAGCACCGATTTGTGCGATGCCGCCGAACCGATACTCGATACGATGCCTTCGCCAACGCGGGCAAGAATGGTTTCTTCGCCGGCGCCACCCACCAACTGCCGGATGTTGGCGCGAACGGTAACGCGCGCTTTGGCAATCAGCTGAATGCCGTCGATAGCTACGGCCGAAACGGGCGGCGTGTCAATTACTTTGGGGTTTACCGACATGCGAACGGCTTCCAGCACATCGCGGCCGGCCAAATCGATGGCGGTGGCCATTTGAAACGGCAAATCGATATTGGCTTTCGATGCCGACACCAGCGCGTGTACCACCTGTTCCACGTGTCCGCCAGCCAGGTAGTGCGCCTCCAAATTGTCGCGGGTAACGTTTTTAAGCCCGGCTTTGTGCGCCTCAATCATGGCGTAAACGATGGTGTGGGGCGGAACGCGGCGCAATCGCATCAAAAACAGTTGAATGAGCGAAATGCGGACGTTTGCCGACAAGGCGTTTATCCACAGGAAAAACGGCACGTAATGAAAGAAAATGAGTACAAAAATTACAATTATAGCTATTGTAATAATTAAGGGAAAAGATAAATCCATATAAATAGTTTTTAGTTATGAGTTATGAGTAAATAATCAGTAATTTTCAACCGGTAATCTTCTTTTTACCAGCACATTGTATGTTTCTGCGCGAACCACTTCAATTTCAATGTCTTCGTCAATAAATTCTCCGTCGAATGATTTTCCTTCCACAATTATATCGTTTATCATAACTTTGCCAATCGGGTTTAGGCGGGAAACGGCTATTCCCGTGTCGCCGGGTTGCAGGCTTCTTAGGCTGCTGTTGTCAACGGTTTCATTTATATCGGTGGTGAGCGCAATTTTTTGAATGGATTTTGATTTCAACAGCCAGACGAACGAGGCGCCCAGCAAAAGCAGCGAGAGCCCCAGCGTGATATTGCCTGCCGGCGTGCCCAAATAGCTGTACGCGTAAATTATGCCGCCAATCATGAAGAGTGCGCCGCCAACTCCGGCAATGCTGATTCCCGGCAACAAAAAGAACTCTATGAGAAGCAGCGCAACTCCCAGAACAATCAGGATACCGACAATAATTAAATTGAAAGTCATGTTTTTTGCTTTTAGCTGTTGGCTATTTGCTGTTGGCTTTTCGTGGAAATTGTTTACCGGCCGGCTAACAGTTATAGCGTGTATTGTATTGTGTATTAATTACATTGTTAAAAATTGTATTCTTCTTGCTGACGGCTAATTCAGCCAAAGGCTAATAGCTGTTTCTTATTTCTTCGTTCCTTGCGCGAAATTTCAGCGATTCTATTTCCTGAAAAATATTTTCGGTTTCTTTTTCGAGATTCAGAATCGCGGCCGTTAACGATGTGTTTGCTCCGCCGGTCAGTTGATTGCGCCTTTCCGAAAGGTCGCTTTCAAGCTGTTCCAGTCTTTTTTCCAGGTTCAGGGCTTGCGAAAACAGCGAACGGGCGGCGGCATGATTAAAATCCGACAAGGTATAATATGTTTTTTCGTCGTTTATGATGAATGTAAAATCTCGTTGCGCGGATGTTTGCGGGGCCATGGCCGTGTGCGAGCGTTGCAGCAATGCAGAGTAATCGGCGTCGGGTTGCCACGTGTCCTGTATCGATGAAATTCTGGCACGGTTTGCCAGGTAAGTTGCATCTTCGCTTTCCAGCAGCGTTACGCCCGAAACCGGAATAAACGTGTAAACACAAACCGAATCCGGGTGCTGAAAACGATCGCTGGCAAACCAGCCGATGCCTTTTTCTTCGTCAATAGCCATCATGTAATCGTTGAACGGCGAGTTGAACGGCATATTTAGCTGGTTGGGCGTGAGATGCGAGTTGGTGGCCAGGTTGTATCGGGTAACAAACAGGTCGTATCCGCCCAGCGAGCCGTGGCCGGTGGACGAGAAATAAATGGTAAGCCCGTCGGGCATGACGAAAGGATAAGCCTGATTGCCGTTCTGGTTGATGGATTCCGAAAGGCGCTGCTCGTTACCGAAGGTATCCAGCAACTTTTCCATGGAGTAGAGCTTGCTTCCGAAAACCGAATCGCTTTGCGGATAATAAATTTTGTCTTGCCGCTCATTGAGGAAGAGAATATGGTTGGCCTGAGGCTGATTTCGGAAAAAATCGCTCACCGGTTGCAGTGAACCCGCAGACCGGCTCAATTTATAAGCCGAGAGAAAACCGGATTTCGGAACCACCAGGCTGTCGATAATCTGAACATCTTCCGTGCGGTTGACCAGGCGGCTTAGCCTCTCGGCCTCTTCCCGTTTTTCGGCGAGGTTGGCCAGCGCATCTTTGTTGCGGCGGTTGGCTCTTTCGTATTTCGAAAATTCGCGTTCGGCATCTTCAAACCGATACATTTTCGTGTAAAGTTCGCCCAAATAGATAAAAGCTTGCGTTATGTTTTTTTGCGATGCAAATTCGAGATGTGTCTGAGCTTTCCGGTAATCCTCTTCTGCCATGGCAATCACGCCCAGCCATTGGTTTAGCGACGGGTCGGCGGGGTTTGCCTGATATTCCGCTTCAAAAACCGGCTTTGCCTGCGTGTAATTTCCTTCCAGATACCATTTTTTAGCATCATCCGGCGTTTGTCCTTTCAAAATGACAGGAAACAGCAGCAAAATCAATGCAAATAATAGGTGGTAAACTTTCATTATCAGTGTAAATAATATAATTTTCAAAGATAGGAAAATAATTTGTAAAACGTTGTTTTTCGGTTGGAATCTTTTTGCATGGCGCTGAACTTGTTTTTTGTTTTTTTATCCCGGTAATAAATGGATTTTTTTCGCTTTTATGTAATTTGTTGATGTTCGGGAGAATGCGCAATGCGGTTTTAAACCGCATTGCGCGTTCGAAATTTTTATTCTGTTGTTACACCTTGTTCCAAGGGAAATTGAGCCGGCGGCACAGGCGGAGGCGTTGCTTCCACTCTCTTGTGCATAATGCCGAAATTCCATTTGTAAATACGCCACAACACAACAACGGCTACAACGGTTGCAACGGCTGTTTCGATAAGCGAAGCCGCCGGATCTACGTTGTGAATCAAAAACAATGCATCGGTTTGCAGCGCCGAGTCCTGATGGGTTACAAATAGCGAGCCAACAGCGTTGTTGATGAAGTGCATGCCGAGCGCCAGCTCAATGCCGTCGTCAAGAAGCGAAATGAGCCCGAACAACAGCCCTATCAGCAAATAATTGGGCATCATCAACCAAAAACCAAATTTCATCACTTCGGGATTGGCGCTGTGCATCAACGCGAAAAAAACGGACGGGATGATGAGCGCCCACCAGCGGCTTTTTGTCCATCGGCCAACGCCTTGCGCCAAATATCCGCGAAATAAAATTTCCTCAATGCTGGTTTGAAACGGCAACAGTATGAGTGCTATAAGCAAAAGCCCGATGAATGCCGCGGGATTGAACCGAAACTCAAAGTCTTCGGGCGACGTTATAAAACCAACGGCAAAAGATGCGAGCAGTATAATTCCCCACACAACAATTCCCATCCATATTCTGTTCCACCTGATACGCTTGCGGCCGTTGATGGTCTCCTTGAGCGTTCTTCCGTGAAACGGTTTTACCAGTAGGGCAAAAGTGAAAAAGATGGCTACAAAAGTAAGCAGTATTAATATCAAGCCTACATTGTTGGAGATTCCGTATGCGGATAAATCCATGGAATTTTGGGGTGTGATAGTTTCCATTCTTCCCGATGTAACTGCCTTTACTATCGCAACAATTGCCAATGGAATGCTGCCAACCATTGAGCCGCCAATAAATGCAATGAGTAAAAGAGCGATGTACCGGCCAATGCCGTTTTTGCCTTGTAAGGCGCGTTCTAAGTGTTTCATTTTTAAAAATGTTTAAAGTTTATTGTTCCTTATTCTTTGTTTTCGTTTTTTGCCATGTTTCCGAGCTTCAAGGAACTCCTCGCCCCCGTCGCTTGTCGCCCCTTTGGCTTGTCTCATTCCTGCCATTCCATAATATCGCCCGGCTGGCAGTTTAATATTTTGCAAATCGCTTCCAGCGTGCTGAAACGGATGGCTTTGGCTTTACCGGTTTTCAGGATCGATAGGTTTGCGGGAGTAATACCCACTCGTTCCGAGAGCTCGTTGAGCGAAATTTTGTTTTTCGCCATTTCTACGTCTAAATTTATGATGATGGGCATTTTTATTTTGCGATTTAGATGGTGAGGTTTTGTTCTTCTTGCATTTCTATGCCGATTTTAAATATAATGGCAAAAAAGAGGAGAAATATTCCGAATATTGATAACAGATTTGCCGCAATACTTGCTAAAGATTCTGAATATAAAGGTGTGCCGATGTATGCGATGATACTTAAAACTGTAATAGCAATTCCGTAGTAAAGGAGTATTTTTTGGTTTCTCCTAATAAAAACGAGCCCCTTTCGAACATTTGAAATGAGCGATGCCATTGAAAACCCTATCAATATAACTCCTGATGTAATTGAAAAAAGAGTTATGAATTCTTTTGTAATCTCATTGGCATTTTCTTTTAAAAGGCTTAAAAGAGATACAATATTCCAACTTGCGAATATGGCAATAATTACCGATATTGCATAACAAGCATAAATTAGATGTTTCTTTTTCATTTTTCTAAATAGTTAGGTTTTGCTCTTCTTGTAATTTAATACCAACTTGTAAAATAAAAGAAACAAAGGCAATTGTGCCGCCAAGCAATGCGAGCCAACGTACGTTTATGTTATACTCTCCAGTCAAAAATTCGAAAAGTATATTGGAAGAAATAGCCAAAAGCACGATAATGAAACCAAATTGGCGAAATTTTATCTCGGTTTTTCTTACAAATACACCATTCTTTTTAATGGTTTGCAAAATAGTTGCAAAAAATATAACCAGGCATATTAAACCAAGTACATAAACACCTTGCGGAATAAGAAAACTTACCGGATTTTCCGACGTGTTTTTTAACAAGGCTGGGTATTTGAAAATATCTTTGAGCAAGAAAGCTCCTAACATAAATCCTGTAATATAACTTGCTGTTTTAGAGTTTTTTGTTTTCATAATTTCCTGTTTTTTATATGGTTAAATCTTGTTCTTCCTTTAATTTAATGCCGATTTTGAAAAAGAAAGAAATAAATAGTAATGTTCCTCCTAAAACAGCGAGAATTCTGGTGCCGGATGGTCTTTCATCGGCAATGAAATTGAAAAGCAAATCCGATAAAAAACCCAAGAAAAGAATAATAGCTCCGAAGTATCGGAATATTTTTTCATTCTTTCTAATGAAAACTTTTTCCTTCTTTATGTTGTGCAAAATTTTTATATAAAACACCATAAGACAAACCAATCCTAACACAAAAACTCCTTGCGGTATGAGAAAACTTGCCGGATTTTCGGCCGTATCCTCAAACAGAAACGGATAGTTTAGTACATCGTTAAATATAAAAACGCCCATTAAAAACCCAATAAAATTGCTGAGCCGTTTATAATGTTTTATTTCCATAATTTTGAAGTTTTTCGTTTTATCTTTTTCTACGGTTTATAATTATTTCACGCCACAAATGTAAAACAATATTTTCAATAAACAACAAATATTTATCGAAAAACGATAAAAAAACATCATATTTCAATAAATATTTATTGATGATGTGTTTGTTTATATGCTCAAACCATCTGCCAAAAGGCGTTACAAAGTTTTCCATACTTTTCGTATCTTTGCACTCAAAATCTTCTAATTTCTAATTTCTGACTTCTAATTTCTTTAGAAATATATGCACGAAAAAATAATTATCCTCGATTTTGGTTCACAAACCACGCAACTGATCGGCCGCCGTGTGCGCGAACTCAATACTTACTGCGAAATTGTACCTTACAATAAGTTCCCCTTCGGGGATGAGTCGGTGAAAGGCGTAATCCTGTCGGGAAGCCCTTTTTCGGTGAACGACGATAATGCTTTCAAAACCGATTTATCCCAAATCCGCGCCAACTATCCCGTGTTGGGAATTTGCTACGGCGCACAACTGATGGCGCAATCATCGGGCGGCGAAGTGGGGAAGAGCGCTTCGCGCGAGTATGGACGGGCGCATTTGCAAGTGAAAGACCAAACCGATACGTTGCTCGGAAACCTGCCTCAGCAATCGCAAGTGTGGATGTCGCACGGCGATACCATTTTGCAAATCCCCGAAAACT
>JAUNRY010000313.1 GCA_030539475.1 Bacteroidia bacterium
CGGTGTTGAAACATCTCTATCCCGAAGCAGATATCCCCGTTGTCCAACTCAGCCTCAACCGCGATTTTACGCCTCAGCAACATTACAATTTCGCCAAACAACTCTCGGCTTTCCGGCAACGGAATATACTTATCATCGGCAGCGGAAACATGGTACACAACCTGCGGTTACTGGATTGGAGAAGAATAAACGACGAAAATTACGGTTTCGATTGGGCCGTTTCGGCAGCCGAAAAAATGCACCGTTACATGGATACAGAAAACCATCCGCCGCTTATCGATTACAAATCACAAGGCACCGATTTCCAGCTCTCCATCCCCACGCCCGAACATTATTTACCGTTGCTTTACGTTCTCGCCCTCAAATCGGAAGACGAAAAAATCGATTTCTTCAACCAGGGGTTTGTGGGCGGCTCGTTGGTAATGACTTCGTTAAAAATCGGATAAGATGAGCGGTAGAAGAAAATTAAAATTCCCACTTTTGGACTAATTCTTTTACTCATTTAACCGGTTTTCTCCTAATTTTTGAGTAATTTTGAGACCGAAAAAACAAGTTACAACTATTATTCGGAAAGTAAGAAATGGAAAATCTAAGTCGTATTGGTTTTGATAACGAAAAATACCTGCAAGAACAAACTGCCGCCATTCTTGAACGCGTAAACAGATTCAACGATAAATTATACCTTGAGTTCGGCGGAAAAATTTTGTACGATTATCACGCCTCGCGGGTGTTGCCCGGATTCACTCCCAACGTCAAGATACGCCTGCTGCAAAAGTTGAAAGACAAGGTTGACGTTATCATGTGCGTTTACGCGGGCGATATCGAACGGAGCAAAATCAGGGCCGATTTCGGTATCACATACGACGTGGATGTACTGAAAAGCATCGACGACCTGAAATGGTACGGAATAAACGTGGCCGCCGTGGTTATCACCCGATACGAAAAGCAGCCCGCCGCGGTTATCTTCAAAAACAAACTCGAACTAAAAGGCATAAAGGTTTACCTGCACTACCCCACACGCGGCTATCCGAAGAATACCGATCTTATTGTGAGCGACGAAGGATACGGCTCCAACGAATACATAGAAACCACCCGCCCCATAGTGGTAGTTACCGGCCCCGGCCCGGGAAGCGGAAAACTGGCTACCGCCCTGAGCAACCTGTATCACGATTTTAAAAAAGGCAAAAAAGCCGGATACGCCAAGTTCGAAACCTTTCCGATATGGGACCTACCTATAAATCATTTGGTTAACATAGCCTACGAAGCTGCTACTTCCGATATAGGCGACGTAAATATGATAGATCCGTATCATTTGAAAGCGTACGGCACGGAGGCGGTGAATTACAACAGAGATATAGAGGCATTTAATCTTCTCAAAGAGATTCTGGCCAAGATAACGAGCGATGAATCGGTATATTTATCGCCTACCGATATGGGCGTGAACCGGATAAGTGCGGGAATTATTGACGACAAGGTTTGTCAGGAAGCCGCCTACCAGGAAATTATCCGCCGGCATTTGAGGAGTTTTGTTGAGTATGCCATGGGGCAAATCGGGAACGATACGCTCGACCGCAATGCCGAAATCATGGAGCGCGTTGGCGCAAAAGACGAAGACCGCCTGGTGGTTGAGCCTGCCCGCAAAGCGGCCGAAGAAGCCGAAGGCTGTGGGAAAGGCTACGCCGGAATTTATTGCGGGGCGGCCATCCAGCTTCAGGACGGAACCATCATTACCGGCAAAAACTCATCGTTGCTGCATGCCTCTTCCAGCATGATATTGAACGCCATAAAATACCTTTCGGGGCTTCCCGATAACATGATCCTGCTTCCCGAAAACATTATCGACTCGGTTACTCACCTCAAAAAAGACATCCTAAACGGAAAAAATGCCAGCCTCGACGTGGAAGAAACGCTGGTTGCACTGGCAATTAGCGCCATATCCAACCCCGCGGCGCAAATGGCGTTGCTAAAACTAACCGAACTGAACAACTGCGAAATGCACTCCACGCACATCCCCACCCCCGGAGACGAAGCCGGATTACGCAAACTAAAAATAAACGTTACCTGCGACCCGCTGTTTTCGAGCAAACGGCTGTTTGTAAGCGAGTAGAAA
>JAUNRY010000314.1 GCA_030539475.1 Bacteroidia bacterium
GTTTCTGTTTCTCCGTTGCTGTAAATCAGTATAAATACCTTGGTGGTGCTGCTGTAAGATGCAGCTATTAGCTCTTTCTCCTCATCGGGTACTACGGGATCATTCCCCTTGCATGAGGTCATGATAGGAATTAATACTGAAAAAATAAGAAAATAATAATATAATTTTTTCATAAGGCTTACTATAAAAAAGAATAAATGACAGATATTTGACTACGAAAGTAACAAAGATTTTAATTACAAAACGAAAATTTCAAAGATTTAACACTCCTTTTCCCTGCCGCACAATCTCGGGTTCGCCCGAAGTGCAGTCTACGACCGTGGATGGCTCAATTCCGCCAAAGCCGCCATCGATTACGATATCGGCCATATCGCCCCATTTTTCGTGGATAAGTTCGGGATCGGTGGTGTATTCAATTTCATCGTCATCGTCTTTTACCGATGTGCTGAGCACGGGATTTCCGAGCATGGCAACTATTTCGCGGATGATGGAATTATCGGGAACGCGGATGCCGACTGTTTTTTTATTTTTATAGATTTTGGGCAGCGATGAGGTGGTGGGTAAAATAAACGTGAAGGGGCCGGGCAGATTCCTTTTCATCAATTTAAACGTAGGCGTATCCACTTTAGCGTATTCGCTTATGTCGCTCAAATCGTTGCAAATGATGGACAGGTTGCTTTTCTGCGGGTTGATGCCTTTCAGGTCGCAGATGCGTTCCACGGCACGCACGTTGAGCGCGTCGCAACCCATCCCGTAAAGCGTGTCAGTAGGATAGATTACGATGCCGCCGTCTTTGAGAACCGATACTATTTTCTCAATCTCGCGCGGGTTTGGATTTTCGTTGTATAATTTCAAAAGCATACTGATGACAAAAATATAAAAAAATAGCTTCGAAACTACTCCGAAGCTATTAAAATATACATTTTCAGCGGTAAACCTACCGGTTTACTCTTCTTCGTCGCTTTCGCCTTTGTTTTCTTCCAAACCGTTGCTGTATTGTCTCATCGCGCTGAGACTCATGCCCATGCTGGAGAATCCTCCGTCGTTGTAGAGGTTTTGCATGGTTACGCGGCGGGTAAGGTCGGAAAACATAACGATGCAATAGTCGGCGCAATCATCGGCGTCGGCGTTTCCTATGGGCGCCATTCTTTCCGAGAAGTCCATCAAATCGAGCATTCCTTTCACGCCGCTTCCCGCGGTTGTCATGGTGGGCGATTGCGAAATGGAGTTTACGCGTACGCCTTTGTCGCGCCCGTAAATGTAGCCGAAACTGCGTGTTATGGATTCGAGCAACGCTTTGGCGTCGGCCATGTCGTTGTATCCGTAAAATACGCGCTGCGCTGCCACATACGTGAGGGCAATTATGGAACCGCCCCGTTCAATAGCGTCCAGTTTGCGGGCCACCTGCAACATTTTGTGAAACGAAATAGCCGAAATGTCGAGCGTTTTGTCTAAAAGGTTGTAATCGAGATCGTCGTACGTACGTTTTTTGCGCACGTTGGGCGACATTCCAATGGAGTGCAGCACGAAATCTATTTTTCCGCCCAGTATTTCTACCGATTTAGCGAAAACCATTTCCAGGTCTTCTACGTTGGTAGCATCTGCCGGAAGAATTTCGGCATTGAGTTTTTCGCCCAGCTTGCTGGTATCTCCCATGCGCACCGCTACGGGTGTGTTGGATAATGTGATAATTGCACCTTCTTCCACGGCGCGTTCGGCTACTTTCCAGGCGATAGACTGATCGTTTAACGCCCCAAAAATAATGCCTCTTTTGCCTTTTAATAAGTTGTGATTCATTTTGACTTTTTGTTTAGTTGAGTTAAAACTGCACAAAAGTATAAATAATGTGCAACTTTCTAAACAAATAAACATTAAATAAGTTCTTTTAGAGGCATTATTTCTTGTTTTTAACCATTATTGTCCGGCAAAATATCCCGAAAAAGGAGTAAATGTGAATACCCGTGTGTGAAACGCACTAAGCCGCGAAAGGGTTTGATTGTTCAGCCCGCTTCGGGGCTGTGATATGGAAGATGG
>JAUNRY010000047.1 GCA_030539475.1 Bacteroidia bacterium
ATCCAATCACCCCTCACCACCGCCCTCCGCGCCCCCGCCTATCCGTTAGTCACGGTTGACCCTTACTTCAACGCGTGGTCAATGACGGATAAGCTGTACGACGATTCGCCGCGGCATTGGACGGAAAAAGAATTTTCCATGCTTGGCGTCATTCGCGTAGATGGCGAAACCTATCGGTTTATGGGAGCCGAGAAACTACCGTTGAAATCCATTCTTCCCACTTCGCACGAAGAAAGATGGGAAGGCGCTTACACGTTTGACCGTCCTCGTAACGATTCGTGGTTAAACGCCAATTTCGACGATTCTTCGTGGAACCGGGGAAAAGCTGCTTTCGGCACTCGCAACGAACCCAACTTATCCACCTTGTGGACAACGCCCGATATTTGGGTGAGAAGAACCTTTGAACTGGACGAAGAGTTAGCCGGAAAAGAAATTTACCTGCATTACTCGCACGACGATATTTTCGAGCTGTACATCAACGGAATACAAGTGGTGAAAACAGGCTACGAGTGGAAGTACAACGTGTTGCTCGAGCTCACTGACGAAGTAAAAGCTTCGCTCAAGAAAGGGCAGAACATCATAACCGCCCATTGCCACAACAAAACCGGCGGCGCGTATGTGGATTTCGGACTGTTTGAAAAGGAACCTGACAAGAGCACTTTCACACAAACCGCCACACAAAAGAGCGTGAACTTATTGCCCACGCAAACCATCTACACGTTTGAGTGCGGGCCGGTTGATTTAGACGTGATTTTCACCGCTCCGTTGCTCATGGACGATTTGGATTTAATATCGAGGCCGGTAAACTACATAACATATCAGGTGAAATCGAGAGACAACGCCTCGCACGATGTTCAGGTTTATTTCGAAACCACCCCGCAATGGGCTGTGCACTCGGAAAGCCAGCCGGTTGAGTTTGAAAAGATTGAGAAAAACGGTTTCATTCACCTGAAAACAGGAACCGTAGAACAACCCGTTTTACAAAAAAGAGGCGATGACGTACGCATCGATTGGGGATATTTTTACATGACCGGAAGAAATGAAAATACAGCCGCAATGAATTTCGGCGATTATTGGACTCCTAAACAAGAGTTCATGGAAACGGGAAAAATATCGGCTCAACAACCTGAAACGTTGTCTCCACAAATGAACAAAAGTATGACGGTGTTAGCTTACAGCAAAGATTTGGGCAAAGTTTCCACCGCAACGGTAAGCGACTACATCATGCTGGGTTACGATGATATCTACTCCATTCAATATTTTCAGGAGAACCTGAAAGCGTATTGGACCAACGATGGAACTACCGATATTTTTCAAGCGTTTAAAAGCGCCGAAACCGATTATGCGTCTATCATGCAACGTTGCCACGATTTCAACGTGGAAATGATGGCCGATGCCAATAAAGCCGGAGGACAAAAATACGCCGAGTTGTGCGCGTTGGCCTATCGTCAGGCAATTTCGGCGCATAAATTGGTGAAAGATAAAAACGGCACACTGCTGTTCCTGTCCAAAGAAAACAACAGCAACGGATCCATCGGAACTGTGGACATAACCTATCCCTCTTCGCCCCTTTTCCTTATTTACAATACCGAACTGGCAAAAGGGCTGCTCAATCATATTTTCTATTACAGCGAAAGCGGAAGATGGACAAAACCATTTGCCGCCCACGATGTGGGAACTTATCCGCTTGCCAACGGACAAACCTATGGCGAGGATATGCCCATCGAAGAATCGGGGAATATGCTCATCACAACCGCTGCCATCGCGCAAATGGACGGAAACGCCGATTATGCCGCTCAACATTGGGATGTATTGACAATATGGACGGATTATCTGGTGGAAGAAGGCCTTGACCCCGAAGAACAACTTTGTACCGATGACTTTGCCGGCCACCTGGCTCACAATGCCAATCTATCCATCAAAGCCATAATGGGAATTGCTTCATACAGCAAACTGGCACGGATGCTGGGTAAAACTGATGTAGCCGATAAATACCTGAATATTGCCAAAGAAATGGCAGTAGAATGGGAAAAGATGGCGAACGATGGCGACCACTACCGACTTACATTTGACCGCACCGGAACTTGGAGCCAGAAATACAATTTGGTGTGGGATAAACTGTTAGGATTTAATATCTTTGACCCGCAAATCGCGGTGAAGGAAATGGCATATTACCGAACCAAACAAAACGAATACGGATTGCCGTTGGATAGCCGCGCTACCTATACAAAATCCGATTGGGTTATGTGGACGGCCACTCTTACCGGAAACTCCGATGATTTTAATGCTTTAATTGATTTGGTTTACAAATATGCCGACGAAACACCTTCACGCGTTCCCGTGAGTGACTGGCACGACACGATTACTGCGCAGAGAATGAATTTCAAGGCGCGTTCCGTTGTAGGAGGATATTTCATGAAGATGCTGGAAGACAGAATAAAATCAGGCAATCAGAAATAATAAAATAAATCATAACAGTTGAAATGTTGGTTAAAAAAATGAAGAAATACATACTCGTTACAACCACTTGTTTGTTATTGTTCGTAGTGTCAGGGAGTTGTAAGTCGAAATCAGGAATAGAAAATCATACTGCACCTAATTTGTCATTGGCGGAACAAAACATCACTCGGGCGATTGAATTACTCGATAATGCCGCATCGGCGCACTTAATCGGCAATGAATTGGCCATGGCACGATTCTATAACCCTCACACCGGAGCCCGTTCGGAGGAGAAAGGAAGCATCTGGATGTACACCGCGGTTATTGAAGCGGTGAATTCTGTGCTCCGAAGTCTGAAAACTCATCACGAAATGGGCGATACGGCATTTCATAACCAACATTTCAACAAATATACACAGTTGCTTAAGGCGTTGTACGACAATGCCGATTATTATCTCGGAACTTTTGAGTTGATTTCTTACACCCAAACAGCAGAATGGTCGGTGTACGGTGTGCATCGTGCGCGCGAAAAAGGAAAAGCGAAGGTAGAAGGCATCGAGAACGTGTATGACGATCAAATGTGGCTCGTGCGTGAGTTGCTTCATTCTTATAAACTGACCGGTGAAACCGATTTTCTCCAAAAAGCGGAATACCTCACCGAGTATGTATTGGATGGATGGGATTGCACGTTTGACGCCGCCGGCAACGAAATAGGCGGTATTCCCTGGGGGCCGGGATATGTGAGTAAACATTCCTGCAGCAACGGTCCCATGGTGAGTCCGTTGGTGTGGCTTCACGAAATTTACAAAGAAAAAGACGATGAAATTACGCATCGTTACATTTCTTCGTCCGATGGGCGCACGCGCGTGACTGAATCGATGAAAAAAAGTGAATACTATCTGCTGTTTGCCGAAAAAGTGTATGACTGGCAAAAACGCCACCTGCTTCGTTCGGATGGCGTGTACGACGATTTTCTGGGCGGTTGCACACCCCGCAATCCACAAACAGAAACAATTGATGGAGTTGTTTACCGGAGAGGAAACCTGTGCCGCGACAGAGTGGGGCCGCCATACACTTACAACAGCGGAACCGATTTATATCGGGTAACGAACGAAAAACGTTACTTGGAGGATGCCAAAAAACTGTCGGACGCGAGCTTTTCTTATTTCGCCGAACAAGGAGCCGAAGTTTCCGGCTATTATACATACGATGTGAGCGGTTTCCAAAACTGGTTCAACGGTGTGTTAATGCGTGCTTATGTTGAATTTCAGCCTTACAGCGAGCCGGTATCGGATTATATCGCAACATTTCAACAAAACCTCGATTACGGGTATGAAAATTACCTGTACAAAGGATTTTTACCCACCAATCTGCTTACGGGATGGAGCAACGATATGAGCAAAAATGATACGGAAGGAATGTTTAGCTTTACTTTCGCCGCTGAGTATGCGCTGCTTGCTCAATATGAAATGACAAAGTATGCAGGAAATCTTCAAGCCAATCTATAAATAAATGGTAACAATGAAAAAAACAGCACTTTTTTTAATCGTATTCTATATTCTAAATTACGGAAATATTTCAGCCCAACACAATACGAAAGTTTCCATGGTTGACAGGCCAAATACGAACGCTACAAACACAAATTACGTCTCAAACAGAGCACCCCTGCATCCGCTTAGTTTCATTAAACTTCCCGTGGGCGCCATAAAACCCAAAGGGTGGATTGAGCAAATGTTGTTGTTGCAAAAAGACGGTTTATCGGGAAACTTAGGAGAAATAAGCGCGTGGCTCGATAAAGAAAACAACGCGTGGCTGGGTACGGGAACCGATTACGGCTGGGAAGAAGTTCCCTATTGGCTGAAAGGATACGGAAATATGGCATACATTTTTGACGATAAAGAAATGCTGGCCGAAACCAAAGAATGGCTCGAAGCCGTATTCAAAAGCCGAAGAGAAGACGGATATTTCGGCCCTTATATCGAAAAAAACGGCAAACCCGATTTATGGGGTAATATGATTATGGTATGGTGTCTGCAATCGTATTACGAATACACCAACGATGAAAGAGTCATCGATTTAATGACAGATTATTTCAACTGGCAGTTGAAATTACCCGACGATATGTTTCTCAAAGATTACTGGGAAAACAGCCGTGGCGGCGATAATTTGCTGAGTGTTTTTTGGTTGTACAACATCACCGGCGATAAGTTCCTGTTGGAACTTGCCGAAAAAACACGCAGAAACACCGCCAATTGGCGACAACGTTCCACATTGCCTAACTGGCACAACGTGAATATTGCCCAAAGTTTTAGGGAACCGGCCACGTATTATATGCTTTCCAAAGATTCTGCCGATTTAATGGCAACCTATAACGTGCATCATTTAATCAGAAATACATTCGGACAAGTTCCGGGCGGAATGTTCGGAGCCGATGAAAACGCGCGAATGGGGTACATCGATCCGCGTCAGGGCACCGAAACATGCGGTTTCGTGGAACAAATGGCTTCTAACGAAATATTGTTGAGAATGACAGGCGACCCTTTTTGGGCGGAACATTGCGAAGAAGTGGCATTCAATTCATATCCCGCTTCCATGATGCCTGATTTAAAAGCATTGCGCTACATAACTTCCCCTAACCACACTGTCAGTGATTCCGAAAACCATCATCCGGGAATAGACAATCGCGGGCCGTTTTTATCGATGAATCCTTTCAGCAGCCGTTGTTGTCAGCACAATCACGGACAAGGATGGCCGTATTTCATCGAACACCTGATGTTGGCTACACCCGATAACGGCGTTGCGGCCGCTATTTACGGTGCATGTATTACCAACGTAAAAGTAGCAGACGGAAAAACAATTGAGATAACACAAGAAACCAATTATCCGTTTGAAGAAAGCATCCGTTTCACGATTAACACGGCGCAAGACGTAACTTTTCCTTTCTATTTGAGAATTCCCACATGGGCAGATAATCCCACAATAGAAATCAACGGAACTCCCGTGAACGTGAATTTGGAAAACGGAAAGTACGTGCGTCTGGAACGAAATTGGCGAAAGGGCGACAGAATTACACTGAATGTTCCCATGCAGCTTTCTCAATCCGTTTGGCACGTAAACCAGGACAGCCGCAGCATTAATTACGGGCCCCTTACCTTTTCGTTGAAAATTAAAGAAGATTACAAAAAGGTGAGTAGCACCGAAACGGCAATCGGAGACTCCAAATGGCAAAAAAATGCCGATGCAAGCAAATGGCCAACTTACGAAATTTATCCCGGAAGCGATTGGAATTACGGACTGGTTATTGATGACAAAGCACCATTGAATGAAAATTTCGAAGTGGTTAAGAAAGCGTGGCCGTCAGATAATTTCCCCTTTACGGTATCCGGCGTGCCACTCGAGATAAAGGCGAGCGGACGAAAAGTAATCGGATGGGATTTCGACCGACACGGCCTTACCGGTGAACTTCCCATAAAAGAAAACCTGCAATTTGAGCCTGAAACGGAAAACATCGTTCTTATTCCAATGGGAGCGGCGCGGTTGCGTATTTCGGCTTTTCCGGTTTATAATCCATAGAAAATAAAAAATGAAAATAATTGAACAAAGGAAAAGAATTAATTCCATAGATGCACTGCGTGGTTTCGCGCTATTCGGTATTTTGATGATTCACTGCATGGAGCAATTCGATTTAATGAACGTGCAGGAAATTGCGTCACCGTTTTGGCAAAAAGTGGATACTGCTTTATTTAATTCTGTGTTTTTTCTATTTGCAGGAAAAGCATATGCCATATTTTCGCTGCTGTTTGGATTGAGTTTTTTTATGCAGATGGATTCACAAGCATCAAAAGGAAAAGATTTCAGGCTTCGTTTCTTTTGGAGAATGATTTTACTGTTAATTCTCGGCTACATCAACAATATGATATACATGGGCGAGTTTTTTCTGGTTTACGCCATATTGGGAATAATAATGATTCCGCTTTTTAAACTTCCTACCAAATGGTTGATAGGCATAGCCATCTTCATGTTTCTGCAAATTCCCGATATAATAACCTTTGTTTCACTATTAACCGGAAACGCGCCCAACGAGCCTACCAAACTGTATGTAATAATGGAAAAACTATATGCAAAAAGCACTCCTGTATTTATGCACGGAACATTTGCAGAAGTCATCAGATTTAATATGTGGGAGGGACTTTTGGCAAAACTATTGTGGGTAATTAATTATGCCAGATATACTCAGTTGATAGGCTTGTTTATTGCCGGCATGTTGATTGGCCGGTTGGGCATCCATAAAAACGAAGAAAAAATGATACATTACAGCCGCAAAATTTTTCCTTACAGCATTGCCGTTTTCCTGTTTTTCTACTCAATTGTGTTGTTGCTGCCTGTTTTTGGAGTGGAAGGCTTTACGCTGCGTGCGGGAACAACTCTGTTTAAAATGTATTCAAATCTTGGCATGATGGCCATGTACATAACCGGTTTCATGTTATTGTATTATCAAACCAAAGCTCGTAAATCACTGGATTATATTGCTCCCGTAGGTAGAATGAGCGCAACTAATTACATGTTGCAGGGATTCATAGGAGTGCCCTTGTTCTATGGGTTTGGACTGAATTTAGCTACAGAATTAACATCGCTGCAAAGTTTGCTTGTAGGCCTCATAATATACTCCGCACAGGTTATTTTCAGTAATTTGTGGATGAGAAATTTCAATTACGGGCCAATCGAGTGGTTGTGGCGTACTGCCACCTGGATGAAAAAAATTCCTATGAGAAGACCAAAAAATAACACGGATGAAAATTCACCCAATTATCTTTCGTCTTATAAATACTGAGCAACAGAAAAAATGAACTGTATAAAACATCTTAAAACCGCGCTGATTATAGGTGGAGTTACTGTTGGTTCCGGACTATCAAGAGCGCAACAAACTCAAGATAATCGACCCAAAAATGTGTTATTGATTTTGGTCGATGATCTGAAACCCAATTTAGGCTGCTATGGCGATAAAGTTGCTGTTAGTCCCAATATCGACAGGCTTGCGGCAAACGGCATCCGTTTCAATATGGCGTATTGCAACCAGGCTGTAAGTATGGCCTCGCGTTACAATTTGCTTACAGGAGCACGTTCTACCAGCACCGGTTTGTATAATTTTGGCTCCGAATTCAGAGACGCTTATCCCGATGCGATTACATTGCCCCAATATTTCATGAATGCCGGTTACCATACCGAAGCCTCCGGCAAGGTATTTCATGTAGGACACGGCAATACCGATGATAAAGCATCGTGGAGTATACCTCATCATAAGGAAAAAGTAATTGAGTATTTATTGCCTGAAAGTACTGGCCGGCAGCTAACGCGTGAAGAAGCCTTTTTCGAAAATACTTCTCTGTTTTTTTCGGATTTGCCTCCTAACAGAGAACTGCCGCGCGGCGCCGCATGGGAATCACCCGATGTGCTTGACGAGGCGTACGGAGACGGCAGACTGGCTACACATGCCATATCGAGATTACGCGAATTGAATAAGAATCCCGAGCAACCCTTCTTTATGGCTCTGGGTTTTGCGAGGCCGCACCTCCCTTTTTGTGCACCCAAAAAATACTGGGATATGTACGACCCGGAAGAATTTCCCATGCCGGAATATGAAAAAGACCCTGAAAATGCGCCGGAAATGGCCATAAAAAGAGGTGGAGAAATAGACCAGTTTAAGCCGATACCGGCAGGCCGCCATGTTTTTCCGGATTCGTTAACGAGAAAGTTAATTCATGGTTATTACGCTTCGATGAGTTACATGGATGCTCAGCTTGGCAGGGTAATCGATGAATTGAAACGCCTGAATATGTTTGAAAATACGATTATTGTTCTTTGGGGCGATCACGGTTGGCATTTAGGCGATCACGGATATTGGACAAAACACACCAACTACGAACAAGCAAACACAATTCCGCTGATTATGGTTTCACACGGCGTTACCAAGCCCGGGAGCTCAACGAACCAATTAGCCGAAACCGTCGATATTTATCCCACTTTAACAGAATTGGCGGGATTGGGAAAACCAGTAGCTCCACAACCAATAGACGGCATAAGTATGGTTCCGGTCTTGAAAAATCCCGATAAAAAAATCCGGGATCATGCCTATCATGCTTTTCCTCATGGAGGATATATCGGAAGAGCCATCAGAACGGAAAGGTACCGGTTGGTTGAATGGAAAAACCGGGATGATGCAGGTGATGTCATATACGAACTCTATGATTACCGGTTAGACCCATTGGAAACCAAAAACGTAGCGCAGGAGCAGCCCAAAGTAGTAAACGAAATAAAGAAAATTTTAGCAAGACATCCCGAAGCTAAAAGGCAATATAGGAAGTAGGTTTGAATTATTTTATAATTTTTAGTGATTGATTGCTAAGGTGTTTGTTTCGAGGTTATTATGTTTTTGAACTGTTGCCAAATAAGCCGACCATTTTCTTTTTTGTTATTTTTTGAGACAATAGTTGCATAGTATGTAAAGAAATTTTTGTTGCTTTGAATGATTATTAATAAAAAATTATTTAATACATGAGAATTAGATTTAACTTTTTAATGATTCTACTCTTCTTCCCTTTATTGATTTTTGCACAAACGCAAATCCAAGTAAGTGGAACGGTTGTAGACGAGAGAGGTGAGCCAATAATTGGCGCAAATGTAGTTGAAGTGGGAAATCCCTCAAACGGTACAATTACCGATATTGATGGTAATTTTACCTTTTCAGTCTCACAAGGTCGTAGCATAAGTATTTCATATATTGGATACTACTCGCAAGAGTTGACAGCTACAAGTACACCTATGAATATTGTGCTGGCAGAAGATACCCACAATCTGGAAGAATTGGTGGTAATTGGCTACCAAACGGTAAGAAAAGCCGATTTAACCGGGGCTGTATCAGTGTTTAGGCCGGAAACGATGAAAAATGCTGTTGTAACCGGTACGGTAGCTGATGCATTGACCACAGTACCCGGTTTATTTGTAAGATCTTCAGGACAGCCAGGAGCAGAAGGATTCATACAAATTCGTGGAACCTCCACTTTCGGCACCAGCAATCCTCTTTATGTAATTGACGGAATTGCTGTTGGAACTGCTAATCGTGATTTTAATTACAATGATATTGAAAGCATTCAGATTCTTAAGGATGCATCCGCGGCTGCCATATATGGTTCCAGAGCTGCAAATGGAGTTATCATTATTACAACCAAAAAAGGTCGCGAGGGGGCTATGAAAATAGATGTATCGGCTAAAAGTACATTTCAGTGGTTGCCTCGTTACAATTTAGCAAATCGCGAGCAGTGGATATCTCTAAACGACATTGCTTTCAGGAATGCCGGAAGACAGCCGGCAACGCACTCTGATGACAATACAGACTGGCAGAATGAAGTGTTTAAGACAGGAATAATACAAGACTACAACATTAGTTTTTCAGGAGGAAGCCAAAATAGCTCCTATTTTTTGTCGGGCAATTATCAAGGAAATGATGGCACTACTATTGGAACCGAAAGCCGAAGATTGACAGCCAGAGTAAACACATCAATCCACAGGGATTTTGGCGAAAATTTAAGATTTACGATTGGCGAAAACTTAGTCATCAGTAATTATTATGTAGATGAATTGAATACAAACCCAATTACCGATGTATGGAGAATGCTCCCCACCATTCCTATTTATGACGATAGAAATCCCGGAGGTTTTGGTTACGGCGACGGTACAAGAGATGTTACTTTTGGCGTAAACCCAATAGCTCGTGAAAATTTGGAAACAACTACCAATGAAAATCTTAGAATAAGAGGAAACGCTTTTATGGAGTTTGATATTTTCAACGTATTGAAATATCGTTTTAATTTTGGACTTGTTACAAGCTCCGACTCTCATCTTTATCTGAGAAAGAGCGGTTCCTGGTCTTACAATCAACCTATTGACCCCACAAGTGTTAACAGAAACAAAGGTTCCTACAAATCTTTGGTATATGACAATACTCTTGAATTCAACGAAACTATCGGTTTAAATCAGATTTCCGCTGTAGTAGGAAGCAGTTATATGACGGAAGATTATTCTCAGATATGGGGTACAAAAAGCGATGTATTAATGACCGGAAATGATTATTTTAAACAACTCGACGGAGCATTACGAGATCCGAGAACAGGTAGCTTTCAGAATTTAGCAAAATTATTTTCGCTTTTTGGAAGAGTAAACTATACGTATGACAACAAATATATTTTAAGCGCAACTATTCGAAGAGATGCATCTTCCCGGTTTGGGCCCGATTACAGAAATGGAGTATTTCCCTCCATAGCAGGAGCTTGGAGAATAAGTCAGGAAGACTTTTTTAATGTTCCTTGGATAAGCGATTTAAAATTAAGAGCCAATTATGGAGTGCTAGGAAGCTCCAATATCGGCTACTGGGATTGGACACCCTTTATAACTGTTTATCCGCAGACAATATTCGGAACAGGCCAAAACCTTAATACAGGAATGACCCAAATCAGGTTGGTAAATACGGACTTAAAATGGGAAGAATTGCACCAGTTTAATACAGGCTTTGACGCACTTTTGTTCAATAATAAATTCGAAATCACTGCGGATTATTTCAATAAAACAACCGAAGATGTATTAACAGGAATGCAAATTCTGATGACTACCGGAAACAGCGGAGGCAATCCTATGGTCAACGCAGCATCACTAAAAAATACAGGTGTTGAACTTGCACTGAATTGGAGAGATAGTTTCAATAGCCTAAATTATTCCGTTGGAATTAATACATCCTATATTAAAAATGAAATCTTGAAATTAGGCTACGACAGAGAGTTTTTCACCCAATGGAACACCCAGTCCCACGTTGGAAGGCCCATAGGAGAGTGGTATTTAATTAAAACCGACGGAATATTCCGTACACAGGAAGAAATAATGAATCATGTGAACAGTACCGGCCAACTCA
>JAUNRY010000048.1:0-10078 GCA_030539475.1 Bacteroidia bacterium
GGTACCTCAAAAAAAGTCCGAACAATTCAACTTGTCCGGACTTCATTTTTTATCAACTAAATCTTCGTAAAAAAATCACAATCCTTTTATCACCAACAGGGGCGTATCGGAATGGAAGAGCATTCTGCGCGCGATTCCCGGATTGAAAATGCGGGCGAACAGCCCTCTTCTTGAACTCGACATGGTAATCATATCAATTTTATGCTCTTGCACGAAATCTTCAAGCACAGCTTCCAGTTCTTTATCGCGGTCAATTACCTTGTAATCAATATCTAAATCGGGATACTGTTCTTCAAGGTATTTTTTGGTACCCGAAAGTTTTATTTCATCCCAAACGTCTCCCTTTTTCGACATGTGTGTCAAATGAATTTTTATGGGATAAGGCCTTATAAAATTCATCATCACGTCGAAAGCCTTGAATTCGCGCTCCCTGAAATTGGTTAAGAAAAGGATGTTCTTCATCTGAGAAATATCCTGATCTTTGGAGTTTTCCGGTATGGCGAAGATGGGCGTTCTGCAACCGTCAATAACTTCGGCGGTAACACTTCCGATGAGGTCTAAATCTTTGGCATTGCTTCCGCGTGTGCCCATGACGATGGCTCGCGGGCGATGCTTTTTTGAGTAGGTAATAATTTCCTCTTCGGGGAGCCCTTCTGTGAGCACATGCGTGAATGGTATATCCGGAAACTCTTTGCTGGCGATTCTCGCTTTGATGTCCATGAGTAACGCGTCCATCTCCGATTGTGTTTTCGTTTTTATGTCTTTGTACAGATTCTTGTCGGTAGCCTGAACGGCAAAAGAATCTCCGAACGGAATTGCCATCGGATAATACGGAGTGTAGAACGAGTGCATGAGCTTCACGTCGCATCCGGTATCGAAAGCGAGATTGAATCCGAATTCGCAGGTTTTCATCGTGTAATCCGAAAAATCGATTGGAATGAGCACTTCGTTTTTAAATTTTACCTTATCTAAATCGTCCAGAGATTCTACGGTTGATGTAAAATCTACTTGTTCGATGATTGTGAGCGCTTTGGGCAAATCGCTTTCGTTTATTCTTACGCGCACGTTTCCGGGAGCCGAGGGTTGAATGATGCTTACGCCATGAATCACGGCCGGGATTCCTTCCGATTCGAGTATCGACTTCAGGATTACCGCTTTTTCATAAGAATGAATAGCCACGGTTACTAACTTCCGGTCTGTATTACCGGGTTTTTTATCGTCTTTTTCCATCTGGTTAATCGTTAAAAGTTTTTCTAAAATTCAAAAAAAGAAAACCCAATATTTGTCTTCACATCTCAAATATTGGGTTTTCGTTCAAAAAAGGCTTAGTTGTTATCTTCTTCCACAGAGTCCGCTTCGTAAACGGGGTAATCTTCAAGTCCTAATATAGATAATGCCTTATCGAATATAGTAGAGTCATCCAACACAACAATACCGCCGTCGGGGCCAGGTTCGATGTGAACGCCCATGCTTTTCCCTTCTGTGTAGTTGTATCCGCCAAAATAGTTTCTTACGGTTTCGGGTTTCAAAGCCAGTTCTTCAGCTATCCGGTGGATACTACCGTCAGGCAGCTTGTCTTTCAATGCTCTTAATTCGTTAAATGTGAGAGTTCTTGCCATGGTTCTTTAATTTTTTATGATTGATAAAATCTTATTAGTAAAATATGCCATAAACTTACGCAATATTTCAGATAATGCCAATTATTTCGATAAAAAAATTACAAAAATGTTGCTTTTTACCATGTAACAAACTTCAATGGGGTAAAGTTGTCAGAAAAGGGCTAAAAATTATGATTAAAATTATATAGGCCAACATTACAACGCCCACAAATTTTCCGTGTTGTGCGGAATAGGGCGAAAGTTTTCTTTTGGAATACGAAATTCGATAAAACCGGTGGCGAATCCACGAGTAAATAACATACATAAGCCATCCCAACAGCGAACCGATGATAGCGCCCACAACAATATCCGATATGAAGTGTACTCCCAGGTAGAGACGGGAGTAGCTGTTGAGCGCCGCCCACACGAAAACGGGAATGGTAACCCAGCGATTTCGGTAAATGAGCGACAAAAACGCCGCGAGGCCGAAACTGTTGGTGGCGTGGCCGGATATAAATCCGAAACTGCCGCCCCGGTAACCGTTTACCAGATCAACCAAATCCCTGAAATCGGGATGGTGAGAGGGACGAAGCCTTTCGAAAAACGGTTTGAAAAATCCCGACGAAACCTGATCGCAAACCACGATAACGAGAATGAAGAAAACCACCGATAAAATTCCTTCGCGGCGGGGTGTTTTGTAGAAAAACATGGCCACTAAAAACAACCACAGCAAAATCCATACGTATCGGCCGGTAAACGTCCAAAATACATTGTCTAAAAATAAACAATCGCTGCCGTTTAAGGCAAAAAAAAGGTTTCGTTCAATGGGTAAAAAGTTTTCTACGGCTTCTTTCATATAAGTTGGCTGTTGGCTGTTGTTTTAATTATCTGTATTCTTTGCTCTTTGTTCTTTAAATAACCTCTACATTCTCTTTCGATGTCCAGCCCACGCTGCCGTTGGCTATTTCAATTTCAATCCAGTTACCGTCGGTTTTGTTGAGTTTCACTTTTGTGCCTTCGTGCAGGCGAAAAAGTTCCTGGCTGTTGGCGTCGGGCGATGTCATGATTGAAGCCGACGCGGCCATTACAATGCCCGTGTTTCGTTGGATGCGGCTATTTTTTTGGCTGAATGCAAAGCCGTTGGCCACCAGCATAAATACAAAAATTACGATTCCGGTGTAAAAGGCAGTTTGCCGTATCCATATTTTTCTCACGAAAAGGAACGTTGCAATGCAAGCCAGAAAACCGATAAAAAGCGCCACAGCGATGGTTGCCCACGTGTTGGAATTGAAAAGATTTTTAAACGCGTTCACCCAGTTCGTCAGAAAAAAGCTATCGGACGTATCTATCTTATCTTCGATGCGTGTGCGCGCGAAACGAAGGTTGTGCCGGATATCGCTGTCGCCGGGGCTAAGCAACAACGCCCGCTCGTAATTCAAAATGGCTTTGGCCGTTTCGCCGTTTCTAAAATAGGCATTGCCCAAGTTGTAATAAATTTCTGCCGACTCCTTGCCTTCCGATACGTTTTGCGCCACCACTTGCTCGTATAGCCGGATGCTTTGGGGATAATCTTCGGTGCGGTAGGCTTCCGATGCAGATTCTACGGTGCTTTGCGCAAACGATAAAGTAGCGCACAAAAGTAAAATCAGGATTAATATATTTTTGAATGCTTGCATGTTACTTTCTTTTTAGCTTACTTTCCATTTCGCCGATGGCGTCGATGGTTTCGTTGTACAATTTGTCCATAGCCGCGTCACTTTCGGCCGGTGCGTATCGGGCAAACTCGCAGGTATTGAGAATTTGCATGAACCTGCCGATTAATTCATTGCCGATTCCGTAATCGGACAGTTCTTTTTCGATGTTGTCTTTTGTGAGATGCGCCACGGGAATCGATAACTTATCGCTGAAATATCCCCAAAGCGCCCGCAGCACTTCGTCGTAGAACCGCGCTTTGTCGTGCGCCTTCAAGTATTTCTCCGCCACTTTCAATCTTCGGATAGCCATTTTATTCGCTTTTCGGGTTCTCATCAGGGCAACGTTGGCATTTTCTTTGGCAATTTTCCGGTTGAAAATATAGAAAACAATGAGCAAAACAAGCGGAATTAAATACCACAACCAATATCCCAGCGAGCCGGCAAAGAAAGTGTTTTTGTATTGATATTGCGGCTCACCGGTTTTCAGGAATCGGATATCCTGCTCAATTCTAACGTTTTGCTGATTCACATAACTGTTTGCCGAGGCCTGGCTGGGGTCGCCTTTGGCAATTTGCAGGCTGTATTCGGGCGATGCAACCGTTTTGTATGAATTTGTATTCAAATCGAAGTACGAGAACTCAATAGGCGGAATGTTGTAATTGCCTTCGTATCGGGGAATTGCAAGATATTCTATTTGCCGTGAACCCGTGAGCCCGTTTGTTGTAACCTGAAAGTTGTTGTTTACCGTGGGGTCGTAAACTTCGAAATTGGTGGGAAACTTAATTTCGGGATTCTGTATGAGTTTCATGTTGCCCGTTCCCGAAATTTCGAGCGTGATAGTGATTGGCTCGTTTGCACGCGTTTGCCGGGTGCTGATAGACGGAGTAAACGTAAGTGTTCCCACGGCGTTGGAAAAACCGGCGGGTTTCCCTTCGGGCAACGGCCTGACGTTTATCGCCAACGGATTGGTTACCAATGCTCTCTTCACATCCGCCATTACCTCCTGCGTTCCGAAGAAGGTAGAAACCCTTTTCCCCGAGGGAACCGAAAACACCATTTCCAATCTTCCCGACGGAATGGTAATTCTGCCCGACCGCTGGGGAAACAGCAACGATTTTTTCAAATCGGCGGTGTAGTAATTGCGGCCGTTGTATCGCTCCATTTGCAGTTGCTGGTTGGACGGAATGGGGACTTCCTCGGCCATAAATCCTTCAAATTCAGGAAACTCAATCCGACCCAAATCGGTAATATTCAATGTGGTGTATAACCGGAAAGTTACCGTGAAACCTTCCTGCTCGTAAATATTGTTTTTCGATACGATAGCGCGGATAAAAGCATCATCGGCGCTCACCGTTGCCGCCGGAGCCGGCGAAGAGCCCTCCCCCGATCCGGCCGAGCCGCCTCCCTGCCCGCTTTCCGCCGTTTTGTCGGGCGGCAGCACCTTCACGTTAAGCGAATTGGATTGATAGTTGGCGCCGCCAACAGTAATGGAAGCGGGGGCAATGGAAAAAGTGCCTTCTTCGGGCGCAACCAAAATGTAGGTGTAGGTAATGGAACTTTCCGATGTGGTTTTTCCGTTTACGGTTTGCTGGCTGAAACTGCGCGATGTGGACGGGCCAAAAAGCACGTCGAAACCTTTTAAATCGGGCAATCGAAGGTCTTTTCCTTCCTCGTTAAGCGTGTAGCTCAAGCGGAATTGCTCTCCTTTCACCACGCTGTTCGGCGCCGATGCCCGGAAAGTAACCTGCGCCTGCAAACCGGCCGTTCCGGCCAAAAGTAAGGCCAGAAAGAAGAATGCTTTTTTATATTTTTGTAGAAAATATTTCATTTAAATCGTAAATCTAAAATCGTGATTCGTAAATTCCCCGTTACCAATCCCTGTTTCTTCGCCTGTTCTCATCGGCTTGCTGCTTGCGCTCTTCCGCTTTTATCTGGTTCACTCTTTCTTGGGTTTGCCGCTCATCCTGCTCAATGGCCTGCAAAAGCTGGCGGGCGTTGTCGCGCGACATCTGTTCGGGCTCCTGCGGTTGTTCCGGTTTTTGCGGCTGGTCTTCCTGGCCTTGCGGTTGCTCTTGCTGACTTTGGTCTTGCTGCTGGTCTTGTTGGTCTTGCTCCTGTTCCTGTTCTTTATCCTGAATCATTTTCTGAACCACGGCCAGGTTATAGCGCGCTTCATCGTCTTGCGGATTCATGCGCAGAGCCATTTTGTAGGCTTCCATCGATTTTTCAAGCTCTTTCTTCTGCAACAGCGAGTTGCCGATGTTGTGCCACGCGGCAGACATCTTTTCCGGATTTTCTTTCTCTACCGCCAAAAACTGATTGTATGCCTCAACAGACTTGTCCCATTCCTTTTGGCGATACAAGGTGTTGCCCGTGTTGTAATTGGCTTCGGGCGATGCGGGGTTTTCGGTGAGCGCGTCGTTGTAAAACGTGAACGCTTCCGAGAATTTTTGTTGCTGGTAAGCCCTGTTGCCTTTCCGAACGTTTTTGCGCACGTCTTTTTGTGCCGATAACGATGTGGAAAAAACAATCATCAACAAAAACAAGCAATATTTTACTATGTTTGGTTTCATTTGTTTATAAATTAGAGCCAAGAACCAGGAGCCAAGACAGATAGACAAAAGACAAATTGGCTACAAGCCTTCGGACTTCGGTCTTCTATCTGCTTCATTTGAACAAGCGAATGTTTTTGAATAACGGATTTTTCTTGTCGTAAATCAAAAACTCTACTAGTAGAATTATCAATAAAATCCATGCAAAAAACGGAAATTTTTCGTCGTACTCGGAATAAGAAAGGCTGGTTGTTTTCTTGGTTTCCAATTCGTTCAACTCCGTTTCCAGCGCACGAATGGCGTTATTTGTATTATCTGCCTGCACGTACAGCCCGCGGCCGTTTTGAGCAATTTCGCGCGCAATTTCTTCGTTTAAACGCGACACAACCACCTGCCCCTCATTGTCGGTGCGGTAATTATTGCTGACTTCCGATTCGGGCAACGGCGACCCTTCTACCGAACCGATACCGATAACGTTCACCATGATTCCCGCTTCGGAAGCACGCACGGCGGCCTCGTTGGCATTTCCTTCGTGGTCTTCGGCGTCGGTAATAATAACTATGGCTTTGTCCACATCCGTATCACTCGAAAACGAGCTCACGCCCAAGTTTATGGCTTCGGCTATGACGGTTCCCTGCACCGGCACCAAACTGGGGTCGATGGTGTTCAGGAAAAGTTTGGCGGATTGCGTGTCGGAAGTTAGCGGCATTTGCACGTAAGCCTCGCCGGCAAAGACAATGAGCGCTACTTTATCGCTGCTGCGAACATCGATAAGACGCGACAAAATTTGCTTTGCCCGCGACAACCTGTCGGGCGAAACATCGCGCGCCAGCATGGAGTTGGAAACGTCTATGGCAATTACCAACTCTATTCCTTCCCGTTCTACATTCTCCACCTTGGTGCCGAATTGCGGACGGGCAATCATGATGATTCCGGTGCAAAGCGCGGCGAAGATAAGCCAAAATTTCAGGTACGAACGTTTGAGCGACAACTCGGGCATCATTTGCTTGATGGTTGCAAGCACACCGAGCCTCTTCACATCGTTTCGTTTTCTGATGTTCAGGTAAATGTAGAGCGCCACCAGCAAAGGCATGGCGATAAACAAGTACAAGTATTCCGGATTTGCGAATTTAAACATTCTATTTTTTAGCTTTTGGCTTTTAGCAATTAGCTATTGCAAACTGATAACTGAAAACTGATAACTGAAAACTCATTACGGTATATTCCTCAACCACGTTCTCCGCAAAATCAGTTCCAGTAAAATCAATCCCAGCGCGAATAACGCGAAAGGCATAAACAATTCCTGCTTTCTGGTTACATTTTGCACGCTGATAAGGTATTTTTCCAGTTCATCAATTTCGTTGTATATATTGCTCAAACTCTCGTTATCCACGGCGCGGAAATATTGGCCGCCCGTTAAGGATGCTATTTCGGTGAGCGTATTTTCATCTATATCCACCGGCATATTCTGCAGGCGCATTCCAAAAGGCGTTTGTACCGGCGTGGGCGCCGTTCCTTTTGTGCCGGCCCCGATGGTGTAAACCCTAATGCCGTAACTTCTGGCCAAATCGGCGGCGGTGAGCGGCGCAATTTGTCCGCGGTTATTGGAGCCGTCGGTGAGCAAGATTATTACTTTCGATTTGGATTCGCTGTCTTTTAGCCGGTTCACGGCGTTTGCCAAACCCAACCCGATGGCCGTTCCGTCTTCGATAATACCGAAATCGATGCCACTCAACAAATTGAGCAACACGTTGTGGTCGGTAGTCATGGGGCATTGCGTGAAACTTTCGCCGGCGAAAACCACCAGCCCGATGTTATCGTTTCCGCGGTCGGTGATAAATTCGGCGGCCACTTTTTTAACGGCTTCCAGCCGGTTGGGCTGCAAGTCCTGCGCCAGCATGGAACCCGACACATCAAGCGCCAGCATAATATCGATTCCCTGCGTTTCGGTTTCTTCCCAGCTGTCGGTTGCCTGCGGGCGGGCAAGCACCACGATAAGCAATGCCAAGGCAATCATCCTCAAGGCAAACGGGAGATGCCGAAGGTACGTTTTAAATCCCCTGTTCTTTCCGCTGAAAGCATGGGTGGAAGCCAACTTAAACGATGCCTGCGTTTTAGACATGCGAATGACGTACCACGCGATAAGCGGAACGAGTATCAGCAGCAGATAGAGATATGTTGGATTGGCGAATTGCATATTTTTTTAAGACTTCGAGATTTCAGACATCAGATGCCAGGCTTTTTGAAGCATATTCTGTCTTTCAGTCTATTTATCCTGTTCAATTTCTTCTTTTAATTTTTCCTGTTCTTTTTTATCCGGCAACGGATCCGATTCGCGCGTTTGGTTGACGAAGAAATAAGCATTCATCAAGCTCAAGTCGTTTTCGTCCGGATACGGCTTGTGTTTCGCGAATTTCACCATATCGGCCACCGACAGAATCTGCACCAAGTTGTTGTAAACCGACTCGTCTTCCGATTTTTTGCGTATTTCCGTCAGAATTTCGCCCGAAGTCATCTCCATGGCGTTTATCCGGTAACGTTCAAACATGTATAAACGCAAAATATCGGTAATTTTCGTATAGTATTCTTTTTCGCGTCCGTCGTGCTGCCATATTTTTTCGGCTTTCAGCTTATCCAGTTCCTGAATTGCGCGAACGTGCGGCGGCAATACCTGCGGCGGCGTAAAGAAGTATCCTTTTTTCTTTTTCCGGAGTACAAGCACGATAATCAATCCTATTAACAGCAGCAGCAGGATGATTCCCAGAATAATCCACAGCAGCCACAGGTAATCTGTCCACACGAAAGGTGGTTTTTGCAGCGGTTTTATATCGTGAAGCTGCAATTGGCGGAAATCGATGGAGTCGGTTTGTCCCGTGTTCAGTTTTTCCAGGTAGGCCACGGTAGAGTCTTTGAGTACGGGCGAGGTAACTTTCAAGCCGAACGAGTTGGAAAAAATGGTGTCGGTCCCGTCGAAAACGGACATGTGCGGAATGTAATACAGCGTTGAGTCGAACGACGTTACCACGTACCGGAAATTCATAGTCGCCACGTTGTTCTCAATCAGCGTGTCGGGCGGAAGCATTGTAATTACTTCCAAGCCGGGAACAATTTCCTGCTGAAAAACCGGAAAATGGATGGTTTGATCTTTGGGCGCGATAACCCGCAGGTTGATAAGCGCCTGCTCGCCAATCTTAATTTCGGCCGGCTGCACGGTTGCCTGCACCGATGCCCGTTGCGCGAATGACTGACGCGGGATGCCTATCAGCAATAAAAGCGGTAAAATTATATGTAGAAGTTTGTTTTGCACTTAATGAATTCTTCCTATATTTATTATTCACCAAGAAACGGAGCGTGCTCCGCCTCTACCGGCGTTTTCGAAACAGCTGCAACAATGATTTCGCGTAATCGTCTTCGGTTGAAACGGATACATTATCCACGCTGCTTTGTTTAAATGTCTGCAACATTTCTGCCTGACGCTCTTTCCACCAAATGGCGTAATTGTTTCGCACGCGTTTCGACGAGGTGTCTATCCACATTTCACCGCCCGATTCGGGGTCTTTCACTTTCATCAGCCCCAGCGACGGCAGCCGCGTGCTCAATTTATCGTACACCTGTATGGCCACGATATCGTGCTTGCGGTTGGCTATGCGAAGCGACGGTTTGTAATCGCCCGTATCGATGAAATCGGAGATTAAAAACGCCGTGCAGCGCTTTTTAATGGCGTTGGTCATATAACGCAGCGCCAGGTTTATATCCGTTCCGGCGTTTTCGGGCTCGAAACCCAAAATTTCACGAATGATGAAAAGGATATGTTTCCGCCCTTTTTTGGGCGGAATGAATTTTTCTACTTTATCCGAAAAGAAGATAACGCCTATTTTGTCGTTGTTCTGAATAGCGGAAAATGCCAATGTAGCGGCAATTTCGGCTACCATATCGCGTTTTATTTTCTCCGAGGAGCCAAAACCCAGGCTTTCCGACGCATCGATAAGCAACATCACCGTAAGTTCGCGCTCTTCTTCGAAGATTTTCACGAACGGGCGGTTGTAGCGGGCGGTAACGTTCCAGTCTATGTCGCGCATATCGTCGCCGTACTGGTATTCGCGAACTTCGGAAAACGCCATACCGCGCCCTTTAAAAGCGGAGTGGTACTCTCCCGCGAAAATATTCCGCGACAATCCACGCGCTTTTATTTCAATATGTCGTACTTTTTTTAGTAGTTCGGATGTCTCCATTT
>JAUNRY010000048.1:10178-11271 GCA_030539475.1 Bacteroidia bacterium
TTACGGTACTTCAACCTTATTCAAAATTTCACTGATGATTTCTTCCGATGTCAGGTTGTTGGCTTCGGCTTCGTAAGTGAGGCCGATGCGGTGGCGGAGCACATCGTGGCATACGGCGCGGATATCTTCGGGAATAACGTAGCCGCGGCGTTTGATGAAAGCGAATGTGCGCGCCGCCAACGCCAGATTAATGGACGCACGGGGCGAGCCTCCGAATCCAATCATTTCTTTCATCCCTTTCAGTCCGAATTGGTCGGGAAAACGGGTAGCAAACACAATGTCGATGATGTAACGTTCTATTTTTTCGTCGATATACACATCGCGAACTACTCTTCGGGCATCCAGAATCTCCTGGGTAGTAACCACAGGCCTTTCTATGGCAACCGGCTCGAATATGTTCTGACGGATGATTCGTTTTTCGTCTTCTTTGGTGGGATAACCGATAACCACTTTCAGCATGAAACGGTCAACCTGCGCTTCGGGCAACGGATACGTTCCTTCCTGCTCGATGGGGTTTTGCGTGGCCATCACCAAAAACGGATTGGGCAGCTTGTAGGTTTTCTCGCCGATGGTAACCTGACGTTCCTGCATGGCTTCGAGCAGCGCGCTCTGAACCTTGGCGGGGGCGCGGTTTATTTCGTCGGCCAGCACAAAATTGGCAAACACGGGGCCGTGTTTCACCGAAAATTCTTCGTTGCGCGGGCTGTAAATCATGGTTCCGATAACGTCGGCCGGCAGCAGGTCGGGCGTGAACTGCACCCGGTTGTATTTTGCATCGATAAGCTGAGCCAGTGATTTTATCGCCAGTGTTTTTGCCAATCCCGGCACACCTTCCAGCAGGATATGCCCGTCGGACAACAATCCGATTAAAAGCGACTCCACCAGATGTTTCTGGCCAACAATCACTTTATCCATTCCGGTGAGAAGGGTTTGAGTAAAGGCGCTTTTCTGCTCAATTCTCTCGTTTAATTCTTTGATATCAATTACTTGACTCATATTCTTTGTTTGTTAAAATTGGTCTTCGGGTTTTCGAAACACAAAAATAGGAAATGTTAAAACGTTTTGGATAGATTTGGGGTTAAAAATGTTTAAG
>JAUNRY010000315.1 GCA_030539475.1 Bacteroidia bacterium
GCTTTGGACTATTACGGTTTCTCTTTTTAAAAAGAGAAAAGCTTATTGGATTACCCTGCTCCCGGCTCTGTTCATGACATCGGTGGTAACAACCTACATTTTGTTGGCCCCGGAAGGGTTTGCGCTTTCTAAACCGATTTCGTATGCCGTTGGACTTGCAATAACAACCGTCCTCTTTTCATTTTTTCTATATTATACAAGAATAATAAAAAAATCGAAAAAGTAAAATAACTTTTCATTTTCCCCAAAAGGGTTGCCCCCAATTCTATCGGCAACCCTTTTCCCTTTTCACCCCATTTTTAAACAAAAATCAATTATCTTTGAAATTGCATACCTCTCATCCTGATCATTTTTCAGGAAACGAGTAATTTCGAGTTCCATACGTTCATAATGAAAAAAATAAAAGAATAATAGTATGAAAGCATTGGTGTTAGACAATTACATGGAGCTGAATTACCGTGATTTCCCCGATCCTCAAATTGAAGCGCACGAAGTTTTAATAAGGGTGAAAGCATGTGGAATATGCGGAAGCGACGTTCATGGCATGGATGGCAGCACCGGCAGAAGAAAACCGCCCTTGGTTATGGGACACGAAGCCGCAGGTGTAATTGCAGAAGCAGGTTCAGCGGTTTCGGGTTGGAAAGCGGGCGACAGAGTTACGTTCGATTCCACCATTTATCCGCTCGATGATTGGTACACAAGAAAAGGAAATTATAACCTCAGCGACAACCGAAAAGTGCTGGGAGTTTCCCCGGGAGATTACAAAAAACACGGCGCTTTTGCCGAATTTGTTTCGGTTCCGGCACATATACTTTACAGGATTCCCGATAATGTTTCCTTCGAACATGCCGCCATGGCCGAACCCGTTGCCGTAGCGCTACACGCTGTAAATATTTCCAGCATTCGAATGGGACAAAGCGCTGTCGTTATCGGCACGGGCACAATCGGTTTATTTGTTGTAAATCTTCTGAAAATAGCCGGCATTCATCCCATCATAGCCATCGATTTGGATGAAAAGAAATTAGAACTCGCCCGGGTTTTTGGAGCGACTCACGCGCTAAACAGTTCCGATGAAAATATCACGGAAAAAATACAACAGCTTACCAAAAACCGGAAAGCCGATGTTGCTTTTGAAGCAGTAGGAATATCGGAAACGGTTAATTTATGTATAAACAGTCTGCGCAAAGGCGGAAAGGCCGTTCTGATAGGGAATCTGAGCCCCGAAGTTACAATTCCCTTGCAAAAAATAGTAACAACCGAACTTTCCCTTTTGGGAAGTTGCGCCATCAATGGCGAGTACGAAACGGTCCTCGATTTAATGTCATCCGGCAAAATCAATGTCGAAAAAATGATATCGGCCACAGCGCCTCTTTCCGAAGGTGCAGAATGGTTTAACCGGCTTTACAACAAGGAGTCCGAATTAAAAAAAGTGATATTAATTCCATAATCTAATTCAACGCAAAAGTCTTGTTTCTAACATCTTGACTCTTGGCTCTAAAATTATAAACAAATGAAAAAGGCTGTTCACAACATTGCCATTCTTGGTTGCGGAAAAGTAGCCCACTTGCATGCTCAGGCAGCAGAAAACCTACCCAACGCCCGATTATCAGGCGTTTGGAGCAGAACAGAACAAACCGCAAAAAACTTTGCCCAACAATATAAAATTCCATCGTACACCGTTATCGAAGAACTCATCCGAAAAGAGAAGATAGATTTAGCCATCGTCTGCACGCCGCATCCCTTTCATTTGGAGCCGGCTCAACAAGCGGCCTTAAACGGAGCCAACGTTTTGGTGGAAAAACCGCTGGCCTCCACCTTGGAAGATTCGGATAAAATTATCGCCGCCTGCAAAAAAGCCGGTGTAAAACTTGGAGTCATCAGTCAACGCCGGTGGTATGAACCGGCTATGCGAGTGAAAATAGCCATCGATTCCGGGAAAATCGGAAAACCCGTGTTGGGAACCGTGCACATGTTGGGATGGCGCG
>JAUNRY010000049.1:0-8322 GCA_030539475.1 Bacteroidia bacterium
CTGTTAATAATTTGTCTATAGGGCTTTGTTTTCTCATGGCTTCCCTGTCTTGCGAAGTAGCGCAACTTATACCTCTGTCTTTCATCGCTTTGCTTCCGCCGATATGTGTGTTGGGAAATTCGCCTTTTTTTGAGAAAAACACCCTTATTCCCATCAGCAGCACTGCAATAAAGACTAAAATTATACCTATGAGTAATGTTTCTATCATTTAATTCTTTAAATTTGTGGCGCAAAGATAGTTTAAATAGCTAATTAAAACTCATTTTTCGTATTAAAGATGCTAAATTTTTCTGTTTTTTCCGATTTTCATCCTTATTTTTTCGGCTAAAGCATAAACAAGAAAGCTCTTTACATGTTAATATAGAGTACACAATTTTAAAAAAAGTATTATGAGTATCAAAGACCTCGAACCTAAAATCGTGTGGAGCTATTTCCACGACATTACGCAAATTCCTCGTCCTTCCAAAAAAGAAGAAAAAATTCTGGCATACCTAATCAATTTTGCCAAGGAACACAAACTGGAGGCTAAACAAGACAAGGTAGGCAATCTCCTCATCACAAAACCCGCCACGAAAGGAAAAGAAGATGTACCTACGGTAATATTGCAATCGCACGTGGATATGGTTTGCGAAAAAAACAGCGACGTTACGCACGATTTCGATAACGACCCCATCGAAACCATCATCGACCGCGATTGGGTAAAAGCCAACGGAACCACGCTCGGAGCCGATAACGGGATAGGTGTTGCCGCGCAACTGGCGGTACTTGCGTCAACCGACATTGCGCACGGGAAAATTGAAGCGTTGTTTACCGTTGACGAAGAAACCGGGCTCACCGGCGCCAACTCGCTGCAACCGGATTTCGTTACCGGCAATATCCTGCTGAATTTGGATACCGAAGAAGAAGGCGAAATTTACATCGGCTGCGCCGGCGGAAAAGGCACCAAAGCCCATTTCAAGTACAAGGCAAAAGACGTTCCCAAGAAATATTTCTGGTTCAAAGTGCAGGTGAAAGGGCTTCGCGGCGGCCATTCGGGAAGCGACATAGACAAAGGATTGGGTAACGCCAACAAAATCCTCAACCGTTTTTTGTTTTCCATCATGCGCAAAAAATACGGCATGGTTCTCTCGAAAATAGGCGGCGGAAACCTCCACAACGCTATCGCGAGAGAAGCGTTCGCGGTTGTGGGAGTGAAAGAAAAGTACAAAGAAGATATGCGCGTGAAACTGAATGTTTTTTTGGATCAGGTGCAAAACGAATACAAAAAAACCGAGCCCAACCTCGACATTCACCTCGAATCGGTGCAAATACCGTCGAAAATCATTAAGAAAAGCGTGGCCGAAAAACTGATACAGGCCATTTACGCGTGTCCGCACGGAGTTATCGGGATGAGCCGCGATATTGCCAGATTGGTAGAAACTTCCACCAACCTGGCATCGGTAAAAATGCTGGATAACCACATCATTGAAATTGGCACCAGCCAGCGCAGCTCGGTTGAATCGTGCAAAACAGACATTGTAAACATGGTTTCCACCGTTTTTGATTTGGCTGGAGCCAAAGTTACGCACAACGACGGATATCCGGGCTGGCAACCGAATCCCGATTCCGAAATTTTAAAACTGGCTAAAGCGGAATACAAAAAACTTTACAACAAAAACGCCAAGGTAAAAGCTATTCACGCCGGCCTGGAGTGCGGTTTGTTCCTTGAGAAATATCCCGGCCTGGACATGATTTCCATCGGCCCCGATATGACGGATGTCCATTCGCCCGACGAAAAAATGAAAATCTCATCCGTTGGAAAATTTTGGGATTATCTGGTAAAAATATTGGAAAATATTCCGGAGCAGGTGGTTGAATAATGAAAGAAGCGAGTTTAGGCTCGCTTTTTTACTCAATGTGTCAAAAGATTGTTATCTTTGAAATACCTAAAAAATAAATATATGAAACAGCGGTTTTATTTCGATACTTCGGTTTTTGGTGGTGTATTTGATGCGGAATCCGAGGAAGCAACATTGCAACTATTCGAAAGGGTTAAACTCGGAAAAGTTATTTGTGTTTTTTCGAATTTGACGGAAACAGAATTGATAAATGCGCCGGAAAATGCACGTAATTATTTTAAATCATTACCAAAAGCCAACTTAGCAAGAGTTGAAATTGGAAATGAAGCGATTCGTCTTGCCGAAAAATATATCGATGAAAAAGTTGTTGGAGAAACAAGCTTCGATGATTGTTTGCATATTGCCGTCGCAACTTTAAATAAAGTTGACATTTTAGTGAGTTGGAATTTCAGGCACATAGTTAATGTATACAGAATCAGGGGATATAATTCTGTTAATCTAAGAATGAATTATTTGCCTCTTGAGATAAGATCACCCCAAGAAATTTTAGAATATGAAGACTAAAGACAAATTACAAAAAACAGAAAAGGAATTTGATGCTGTCAAAACATTTCGAGAGATAAAAGACAAAATTTCTATCGACCTGTATGGTAAAAGTAATGAGCAAATAAAAGAATATTTGCAGAAACATAGCTCGATGCTACAAAATAAATAACTTATTTTTATAAGTCGTATGAATATAAAACCGTGCGATAAAGGCGGCTGCATTAGTTTATAGAATTGTTGTATGAATAAGATTTTGCTCATCGTTTGTTTTTCTCTTGTCGCTATCTCTGCATCTTTTTCCCAAACCGATTTCCGCATTATGTTCTACAACGTAGAAAACCTCTTCGATACTGTGGACGACCCCGATAAAAACGACGATGAATTTCTCCCCGGCGCCGGCATGAACTGGACACCCTGGAAATATTGGGAAAAACTCCGCAACATTACCCGCGTAATCACTGCCGTTGGCGGCATGCAATCGCCCGCGCTGGTGGGGCTTTGCGAAATTGAAAACGACAGCGTTGTTTTCGACCTCACGCGCCGATCGCCGCTTCGGGCGCAAAGTTACGAATACATCGTTACAAACTCGCCCGACGATCGCGGCATTGATGTGGCATTACTGTATCAGCGGCATCAATTTAACCTGCTCCAACATCATGAATATGAGATAGTTTTTCAGGATAAAACCACGCGGCCTACCCGCAACCTGCTTCATGCCGTCGGGCGAATTATTTCCGGCGATACGCTCGACATTTTCGTCTGCCACTGGCCCAGCCGCAGCGGCGGACAACGCGAAACCGAGCCTGCACGCATCCATGCCGCCGCTTTGCTCCGCAATAAAGTGGACAGTTTGTTCGTAGTTCGGGAAAAAGCCAACATTGTTGTTATGGGCGATTTTAACGACCATCCCGACAACAGAAGCATCTTTCAAACGCTCGGCGCAAGAAGTTTAAACTATCATCGCTCCGATAAAGAACTGTACAACATGTTTTTCCACCGGCTGAAAGAACGAAATTTCGGCACCTATTTCTTTCAGGGGCGCTGGGGAATGCTCGACCAGTTTATCGTGAGCGGTAACCTATTGGCAGACAGCAGTTCGGTTCGTATCAAAAACAGCGAAGCACACATTTTCAAGCCCGACTTTCTGCTCGAAGACGATCCCAAATTCGGCGGAAAACGTCCGTACCGCACTCATCTTGGCCCCAGATACATCGGCGGTTTCAGCGACCATTTGCCGGTGTATATGGATTTGAGCGTTGAGCATTGAGCGTTGGGCACAGAACCATATCTCAAATGCCCTGTTTTCTCCGTTTATCGCAAACGTTTTTCAATATTTTATAGTTTTATCCACTTCAAAACGAAAACTTTGTGTTAACTTTGCAGACTTTTATATCCAAAATTAAAACAATAAATTATTTATGATGAATCCAATTACAAAGCGAATCGAGTTGTCAGACGGACGCACGATTACGCTCGAAACGGGAAAACTGGCAAAACAAGCCGATGGAGCGGTTGAGTTACGCATGGGAAATACCATGTTGCTCGCCACGGTTTGCGCCGCCAAAGACGCTGCCCCCGGAGTAGATTTTATGCCGCTGCAAGTTGAATACAAAGAAAAATTTTCTGCATACGGAAGGTTTCCGGGCGGATTTATGAAACGCGAAGGACGCCCTTCCGATTATGAAATACTCACCAGTCGATTAATCGACCGCGCTTTGCGCCCCCTCTTCCCCGATGATTATCACGCCGAAGTTTTTGTAACCGTAATGCTTTTCTCGTCCGACGGCGAAGATATGCCCGATGCCTTAGCCGGACTGGCTGCCTCTGCCGCTCTTGCCGTTTCCGATATACCTTTCAACGGACCATTGTCCGAAGTACGCGTTGCGCGCGTCGACGGCCAACTCATCGTTAACCCCACCTTCAAGCAATTGGAAAAAGCCGATATGGACATTGTGGTAGGCGCCACTCTCGACAACATCATGATGGTGGAAGGCGAAATGAGCGAAGTTTCGGAAGCCGAGCTGCTCGAAGCCATTAAATTTGCTCACGAAGAAATCAAAAAACACTGCCAGGTTCAGCTCGAACTGATGGAACTTTGCGGAACCACTCAAAAACGCGAATATTCGCACGAAGAAAACAACGAAGAACTTCGCAAACAGGTTTGGGACGTATGTTATCCCAAGGCTTTCACGGTGGCTACTTCGCAAAACCCCAACAAACACGAACGAAAAGACAATTTCAGCGCCATTCTGGATGAGTTTCTGCAAGCCATTCCCGAAGAAGAGCGCGAAGAAAAAGAACCGCTCGTATCGAAATATTACCACGAGGTGGAAAAAGAAGCCATGCGCCGCAGCATTCTCGACGAAGGCAAACGCCTGGACGGAAGAACCACCACCGATATACGCCCCATCTGGAGCGAAGTGGACTATGTTCAAGGCCCGCACGGCTCCGCTGTTTTCACACGCGGCGAAACGCAATCTCTTACCACAGTTACGCTGGGTACGAAATTAGACGAAAAAATAGTTGACGACGTGCTCAACCACAGCACAGAACGTTTTCTGCTGCACTACAACTTTCCGCCGTTCTCCACGGGCGACGCTCGTCCGCAACGCGCAACAGGCCGCCGCGAAATCGGCCACGGAAACCTGGCTCACCGCGCGCTCAAGCGCATGATTCCGCAAGGATATCCATACGTTATCCGCGTAGTTTCCGATATTCTGGAGTCCAACGGCTCATCTTCTATGGCCACGGTTTGCGCCGGAACACTCGCGCTGATGGATGCCGGCGTAACCGTTAAAAAACCCGTATCGGGTATCGCCATGGGATTGATTTCCGAAAATAAAGGAGAAAAATTTGCCGTTCTTTCCGATATTTTGGGCGATGAAGACCACCTGGGCGATATGGATTTTAAAGTTTGCGGAACCAAAGACGGAATCACCGCCACGCAAATGGACATCAAGGTTGACGGGCTGTCGTACGAAATTCTTGAAAAAGCGCTGGCACAAGCCAAAGAGGGACGCGAACACATCATGGGCAAAATGATGGAAACCATTTCCGAACCGCGCGCCGATTTGAAACCGCACGCCCCGCGCATCGAAGTGATTGAAATTCCGAAAGATTACATCGGCGCCGTTATTGGCCCGGGTGGAAAAATCATTCAGGGAATTCAGGAAGAAACCGGAGCCATCATTACCATCGAAGAAATCGACAACAAAGGCCGCGTAGAAGTTTCGGCCAACAACAAAGGCTCCATCGATGCCGCCATGAACAAGATAAAAGGCATTGTTGCCGTTCCCGAAGTTGGCGAAGTGTACGAAGCCACCGTTCGTTCGGTAATGCCTTACGGCGCTTTCTGCGAATTTCTTCCCGGCAAAGACGGCTTGCTGCACATTTCCGAAATCGACTGGAAACGGTTGGAAAAAGTGGAAGATGCCGGCATAAAAGAAGGCGATAAAATTAATGTAAAACTCATTGATATCGACCCCAAAACCGGCAAATTTAAACTATCGCGCAAGGTATTGTTGCCGCGTCCGCCACGGCCGGAAAATCCCAAACAGGAAAATCAATAAATCCGGATAGTATGTATGAAAAAGCGAGCCTTTCGGGGCTCGCTTTTTTTATATCCTGCACGGGAAGTGCTTAATTCCTAACTTGGGCTTTATTCCCAGCTGAAATTGAACTCTTCCGTTTTTTTGCCGATTAAATTATCTTTTTCAAAGAAAAATTCTTTTTCGCCGAAAGCCGGCTTCAAGTCATCGAGCCAAGTGGCGGTTGGGTTGTATTCGGCAAAAAACGGAATATCTGCCAAATTTGGATTCCGGCATTGCAAAAACCGCAGCACGAACACTTTTTCGCCCCTCACTTCCGATACTCCCAATATCTGCACTTTTCCGGGTTCGCAGCTCATACTCGGCCCTCTTACGGTGCGGGCAATGCCGCTTACGCTGCAGTAAGCTTTGCGGAAGATATTCCACGCTTTCACGAGCGGCAATTCGAAAAACGATTTTGAACCGGTATCGCGCGCCACAAACATATAATAAGGGATAAGGCCCAGGCGAACCTGCTCTTTCCACATAGTAGCCCAAATTTCGGGCTTATCGTTTATATTCTTCATCACCGGCGATTGCGTTCGCATCTGTGTTCCGGTGTTGCGGATTCGGTCAATGGCTTGTTTCACCACATCGGTAGAGAGTTCCGCCGGATGATTGAAATGCGTTTGAAGTGCCAGGTGTTTTCCTGCTTTATTCACTTTCTCGAACAGGGCGAGCAGTTCATCGGCATCGCTGTCTGTCAGGAAACGATAGGGCCAGTAACCCAACACTTTGGACCCGATTCTGATGTTTTGAATGTGGTCGAACTCCTTGGTTAAAAGCGGTTCGATGTAAGTTGCCAACACCCTCGCTTTTGTTGTCAACGGGTCGCCTCCGGTGAATAGTACATCGGTAGCTTTTTTGTGTTTTAGCAGGTAGCGGTGCAATAAATCGGCTTCTTTCATGGCGAATCTTAAATCCTTTAAGCCCGTGAATTGCGGCCAGCGAAAGCAAAAGGTGCAATACGCGTGGCACGTTTGTCCCTGGCTGGGAAAAAATAACACCGTTTCGCGATACTTGTGCTGAATTCCGTGTAATTTTTTGCCTTCAAAAGACGGCACGTTGTATTCCTGCCCGGCAGGATTCGGATTCAATTTCAGCCTTATTTTATTTATTTCATCCTGAAAAGTTTGTGAAAGCCGCGGCCCTTCTTCTGTCTGCAACAACTTGGCAACCTTGCTGTAATGTGTTTTCGACAACATTTCTTTCCGGGGAAATGTAAGCGTAAAAATGGGGTCGTTGGGAACGTTGTTCCAGTCTATAAGTTGCTCCACAACGTAATTATTCGCTTTAAAGGGCAGAACATTTCCAACTACTCTAATTGCTTCTATTTCATCGGCCGATAAGTTGTTTATTTGGGGTAGGTCTCTAAAATTGTGTAAGGTATAATTTTTGTATTTCATATTTAAACTTTTGTCTTTTTGATTAGAATTGCACGGCAATGTGTTCGAAATATCTGTGTGACTTTCCACAAATTTAAAGAAAAAATAGAAAAATGCCACTACAACAAAACACTCTTTTCGTTTTTTTTTATTTTTTTATGAGCATCAACTTTCTTTTTTTCGGATTTTCTTAAATTTTCTGTCATTTTTCTCGCATTTTATAAATAATAGTGTTACTTTTGTAATTCCAATGAAAGTATTATCAACACATATCGCTCCCAGATACATCGTTATGGATTTAGTCCGACGATGCCTTTAATTATTCCGGTTTTTTTACAGGCTTTAGGTTATATCTGTAAAAATCAAACAATTTGCGTTTCAGCCGGGCAAGTAAATCCTTTTTTATTTATTTTCTAATTTATACTCTATATTACACAAAATGGGTGTGGAAATTCATATAGCTACTTCCGCTTATGCAAAATATGCACAGGAAGTGTGCGATTTAATATACGAATCGGCTCAAGCGCGCGGCACGGGCATCGCCAAACGCAGCGTTGAGTATGTTTCCGAAAAAATAAATTCGGGAAAAGCGGTTATCGCGCTCGATGGCGACAGGCTCGTGGGCTTCGCTTACATCGAGACGTTCAGCCACAAACGATTTGTGGCTAACTCGGGATTGGTTGTGCATCCCGATTACCGCAATCAGGGTTTGGCAAAAAAAATAAAACGCCGGATTTTCGATTTATCGCGAAAACTTTATCCGCACGCCAAAATTTTCAGCATTACCACCGGATTGGCGGTAATGAAGATGAATACCGAGTTGGGATTTAAACCGGTAACTTTTTCGGAACTTACAGACGACGAAGAGTTCTGGAAAGGCTGTCAGGGATGCCGGAACTTCGATATCCTGCAACGAAACAGTTATAAAATGTGCCTTTGCACCGGCTTGTTGTACGATCCGGCGCA
>JAUNRY010000049.1:8422-11211 GCA_030539475.1 Bacteroidia bacterium
CATAGTTATTTGCTGTTCGCATTATCGGCTCAACGCAGAGCCAACAGCAAACGGCCAATAGCCAAAAGCAGAAAATATGAATAATATTTCAGAAACCAACAATTTGCAGCCCGCAACTTCTCCCCATTCGGGGGGAGCGAAGGGAGTTGTAGTTCTCGCCTTCAGCGGCGGCCTCGACACCTCGTTTTGCGTGCCGTATTTAATGAACGAACGCGATTTGGAAGTACATACCGTGATTGTAAACACGGGCGGTTTTTCCGATGAGGAACTAAAACGTATTGAGGAAAGAGCCAAAACATTGGGCACAGCATCGCATACAACCATCGACGCCGTAAACGATTACTACGAGAAAGGCATTAAGTACCTGATTTTCGGAAATATTTTAAAAAACAATACCTATCCGCTTTCGGTGAGTTCCGAGCGATTTTTTCAGGCGTTAGCCGTGCTGGAGCACGTGAAGAAAATCGGAGCGGAATACGTGGCACACGGAAGCACGGGTGCGGGAAACGATCAGGTGCGTTTCGATCTGGTTTTTGAGGTATTAGCACCTGAGGTTAAGATTCTTGCACCCATCCGAGAACTACAATTATCGCGTCAGCAGGAAATCGATTATTTGAAATCGCACGGATTTGATTTTTCGTGGGAAAAATCGAAATATTCCATCAATCAGGGATTGTGGGGAACGAGCGTGGGCGGCGTGGAAACGCTGAAATCGTCAGGGATTCTTCCCGAAGACGCGTACCCGTCGCAAGTTACCGATTACGGGGCGGAGCGTATAAAAATCGGTTTCGAGAAAGGCGAACCCGTTTCGCTAAACGGCGAAAAAATGTCGCCTGTTGAGCTGATTCGTTCGTTGCATAAAATAGCTTCCAAATTCGGGATTGGCCGCGATGTTCACGTGGGCGATACCATTATCGGCACAAAAGGCCGCGTGGCATTCGAAGCTCCTGCACCGTTGATTTTGGTAAAAGCGCACCATTTATTGGAAAAACACGTGCTCACCAAACAACAAATGTACTGGAAAGAACAACTATCCAATTGGTACGGACAACTGATGCACGAAGCGCAATATCTGGAACCGGTAATGCGCAATATCGAAACGTTTTTAGACGATACGCAACAGTTTGTTACCGGTGAAGTAGATGTGGAATTACGCCCTTACCATTTCGCGGTATTGGCTTGCAGCACCGATAACGATTTAATGAACCCGATTTTCGGCGAATATGGAGAAGTCAACAAATCGTTTACCGGACAAGATGTAATTGGTTTTACGAAAGTAATTGCCAATCCGTTGAAGATTTATTATGCGGTGAATAAGTTAACGAATGGACAAGCAAACGAGTAAACAGGGGGTGTGCAAATAATTATGAACATAAAAGAACAACATCCACAGCCCGCAAATATCCCCCCTTTGGGGGGAATAAGGGGGGCTATTGTCGGAGGCACCGGCTACACAGCGGGCGAATTGCTGCGCATTTTGCTTAATCATCCGCAGGTGAATATCGAATCGGTTATCAGTTCCACGTCGGTGGGAATACCGATTGCAGAAATGCACCGCGATTTGCTGGGCGAAACCGATTTGCGTTTTACCGATACCTTCAACAATCCCGATGTGATTTTTCTTTGCCTCGGGCACGGCTTGTCGCGTGCGTTTCTGGATGAAAACGAATTGCCTTCGCACTGCAAAGTGATTGATTTAGGCAACGATTTCCGCAACCAACCCGATTATGCCGGAAGAAATTTTATTTTCGGACTGTGCGAACTCAATCGGGAAAAAATCCGCGAAGCGGATAGCGTAGCTAATCCGGGATGTTTTGCGACGAGTATTATGCTAGCGTTGTTGCCATTGGCATCGAAAAACTTGTTATCGGAAGACGTTCACATTCACGCCATTACCGGCTCAACCGGAGCGGGGAAAAAACCGGTAGAAACCACGCATTTCAGCTATCGCGACAACAATATTTCGATTTACAAACCATTCACGCATCAGCATTTGGAGGAAATTGGCAACACACTCAAAAGTGCAGGAAACGCCGAATTACCACAACTCAATTTCGTACCGATGCGGGGCGATTTCACGCGCGGCATTTTCGCAAGCATTTACACCAAATGGGATAATTCGATGTCGCAGTCTGAAACAATCGATTTCTACAAAAAATATTACGAGGCTTCGCCTTTCGTTTTCGTTTCGGATGAACCAATCAGCCTGAAAGAAGTGGTGAACACCAATAAAGCATTGCTGCACATTGAATTCCATAACGGATACATTCACATCACATCTATTCTCGACAACCTGATAAAAGGAGCCTCGGGACAAGCGGTGCAAAATATGAATTTGATGTTTGGGCTGGATGAAACAATGGGATTGAAGTTGAAAGGTAGCGCGTTTTAGCCCCCCTCAATCCCCCCAGTAAGGGGACTTGGAAAGGGAATCAACTAAAATTAAAGAAAATGAATACAAAAGAACAATCTCCACAGCTCGGTTTCCCCCCTTTGGGGGGCGGGGGGGCTTTCGATGTTTACAGCTTGTGGCCTATCGAACCCGTTCGCGCTCTTGGATGCAAAGTTTGGGATAAGAACGGCATAGAATACCTCGATTTTTACGGCGGACACGCTGTAATTTCCATCGGACATTCGCATCCGGTTTATGTAAAAGCTATTCAGGATCAGGTAGAAAAAATCGGATTTTACTCCAATTCGGTGTTGAATAGTTTGCAAACGGAATTAGCCGAGAAGTTGGGCGAACAAAGCGGTTATCCCGATTATTCGCTTTTTCTTTGCAACAGCGG
>JAUNRY010000316.1 GCA_030539475.1 Bacteroidia bacterium
TGTTCTACCCCGCACTGCGTACGGGGTTATTCATATTCAGTCCCATTCGGGACAAGATAATACTAACTGCTTTCAATTTGTAAGTTCCTACTTTTGAGACAGCCTCTTTCAGTTTTCACTTTTCGATAAATCGGGAATCGTATTTCGAATCCAGTTGAACATATCCCACATCGTTAGCTTTTAGGTTTTGAATGATTTTCTCTATTTCCCGATCTTCCGATTCTTTGGGTAAGGCCCATTCGTTAATCACGCCCACAATCATAATATCGTTTTCTTTTGCCCATTGGGCGTCCTCTGTTGAGGGATTTCCGAAGTAGTAATAATTATCGGGCGAATAATCGGTTCGGAGCATGTTTTGTTCGAGTTGTTCGCGAGTGCAACTGAGGCGGATTTTTCCGGTGAAATATTCGGTAGATTCTGTAGTACCAATCATCAGAGCGTTTGTGCGAAGGTTGTATTTGTCTAACAACTGCAACAGTTCTTCAAAAACCGGTTGCGGGAATCCGGGTATCTTATTGTCAATCATAACGTTTAAACCCTTTTCGGCACAAAGCGCCAACGCGTCTTCCAGTTTCTGTACGTTGGTGCCGGCTTCCGACACAAGCGAATTTATTTCAGCCCAATCCATTTCCGATACTTGCCTGTTGAGGCCGTAATATCTTTTAAAATTCCGGTCGTGGTGCGTAATTAAAACGGAATCTTTGGTTATGCGTGTATCCAGCTCCACAGCCCAATAACCTCTTTGTGCTGCTTTCAACAACGCTTCGCGGCTGTTTTCGGGCGAACCGGCTTCAACAACTCCGCCGCGGTGAGCAATCAGTTTTATTGAATCGTTTTCCGGAGCTTGGGAGCATGTTACTCCAAAAATAAGCGAAAGCAACAAGGGAAAGATATATAAAATTAATTGCTTCATAGCTTGAGTAGTTTTTTTATTTTGTGGAAAATATCGCTGTTTTCATACATTCCGGTAAACTCTTGTGCACCGGGTCCGAAAGCATACACCGGAACCATAATCCCCGTGTGTCCACCCGACGAGAAAAGCACGGTAACTTCGCCCTTTTCAATGCTGCCGTCCAACAGGGTGAGCCCGCCGGTTTGGTGGTCGGCGGTAACAACTACCAATGTTTCGCCGTCTTTGGCAGCCCATTCCATTACTTTACCGATGGTGCGGTCGAAATCGGCGATTTCCTGTACCAGTAAATCAATGTCGTTAAAATGTCCGTAATCGTCAATTTTGGAGCCTTCTATCATCAGGAAAAAGCCGTTTTCGTTTTGTGAGAGTAATTCAATGGCTTTCAGCGATGCATCTGCCAATATATTTCCCCGAACAGAGGGTTCAGGCAAATCCAGACTGTCTGCCACGGCGAAAACTTTCCCCGATTTCACCTGCTGCAATTCAGTCCAATTCCGGGGCGTGGAGTAACCCATGCGCCGCATCTCATTGAAAATATTTCTTCCGTCGGGACGATTTTCGAAATACTTGGAACCGCCTCCAAAAATAAAGTCTGTATTACTCGTCAAATAATCTGCTGCAATTTCATACGATTGTTCTCGGTCTGGATTATTGCAACAAAAATCGGCGGGCGTGGCATCGTTCAATCTGCTTGTAACCACCACACCGGTGGAAAGATTTTTCTTTTTCGCGAAATCGATGATCGACGGTAACGGGTTTCCATTTACATCGGTTCCAACCATGTGGTAATTGGTTTTTTGCCCTGTAGCCATGGCAGTTCCTCCCGCCCCTGAGTCGGTAATGAGCCGGTCTGCGGCATACGTGCGATGCAATCCGGTAACGGTGGCGTTGTCGAGCCACATTTTTCCGCGATTTGCCACCCACGTGGTGTAAACGTGTGTAAGGCTCATACCGTCGCCAATCATAAGAATTATGTTCTTTATTTTTCCGTGTTTGGGTGCGACTATTTTATTTACGGCGTATTCATGCTCGAATACAAAATGCTGTGGCGTATTTC
>JAUNRY010000050.1 GCA_030539475.1 Bacteroidia bacterium
CCGATAAGCGAAACGATTTCTTCTTCCTGCGCCGCTTTTATTCGTTTGATGCTTTTGAAATGGGAAAGCAGTTTCTTTTTTGTTTCTCTTCCGATACCTTTAATTTGGTCGAGCTCCGAAGTAACCTGCGATTTGCTCCGGCGGTTTCGGTGATGGGTGATTCCAAACCGGTGCGCTTCGTCGCGAAGTTGCTGAATGAGTTTTAGTGTTTCGGAATTTTTGTCGATATAGAGCGGAACGGGGTCTTCGGGGAAATAAATTTCTTCCAATCGCTTCGCGATACCGATAATGGCGATTTTCCCATACAACCCAATTTTCTGCAAAGAATCTGCGGCAGCGTGCAACTGCCCTTTACCGCCATCAATTACAATGAGTTGGGGTAGGGGAGAGCCTTCGTTAAGCGCGCGAGAATAGCGTCTGTGAATAATTTCGGCCATCGATGCGAAATCATCGGGCCCTGTAACGGTTTTAATGTTAAAATGTCTGTAATCTTTCTTCGACGGTTTTGCCTTTTTAAAAACCACGCACGCAGCCACCGGATTTGTTCCCTGAATATTTGAATTGTCGAAACACTCGATGTGCCACGGAATTTCTTTCAATCGCAAATCTTTTTGAACGGTTTTTAAAATTCGCGTGGTGCGTTGTTCGGGATTTAACATTTCCGCTTTTTTCAGTTTGTCCACTTTAAACTGTTTTACATTCTTTTCCGAAAGCTCCAACAATTTCTTTTTGTCGCCGCGTTGCGGTACGGAAAATTCCACGCCCGTGAGTTTCAAATCGGGAATAAACGGAACAATTATTTCTTTGGATTCGCTGCCGAAACGTTGTCGCATCTCCACAATTCCCAGGCCTAAAAGTTCTTCGGGTGTTTCGTCCAGTTTTTTTCTGTATTCGAAAGTGTAGGCTTGAATAACGGCGCCGTTTACCACGTGCAGGTAATTTATGTATGCCGAATTTTCGTCTTCTGCGAAACCATACACATCCAAATTGTAGTGAACGTTGCTTACCACTTGCGATTTTTCCTTGAAATTGCGGATCAACACGAGTTTTTCTTTCAACCGTTGGGCATCTTCAAACCGTAGATTATCCGCGTGATGCTGCATTTCATCGATAATTTGCTTTTCGATAAGCGAAATATTTCCCTTTAGAATTTCGGTAATTTCGGCAATATTTTTGTTGTAATCTTCCTGCGTTTGCAGCGCTTCGCAAGGGCCTTGACAACGCTTGATATGGTATTCGAGGCATACTTTGAATTTGCCCGCGGCAATGTTTTCGGGAGTCAGGTTAAGCCTGCACGTTCTTACTTTATAAACTTTTCGGAAAGTATCGATAAGCGCGTCCACCGCAGTAACCGATGTGTACGGGCCAAAATATTTTGAACCGTCTTTCACCAGGTTTCTTGTTTTGAAAACCCGCGGAAAATATTCGTTTTTTATAACAATGGAGGGGTAGGATTTATCGTCCTTCAGCATTACGTTGTAGCGCGGTTTTAACTCCTTTATGAGGTTGTTTTCGAGAAGGAACGTATCTTCTTCCGTGTTGACTACAATGTATTTTATCTGCCGAATGTTGCGGACAAGAATCCGTGTTTTGGGATTTTCCTGATACTTATTGAAATACGAAGATACTCTTTTCTTCAGGTTCTTGGCTTTACCCACATAGATTATTCTGCCTTTTTCATCCAGAAATTGGTAACAACCCGGCCCCTGAGGAATTATTTTGAGCGTATCTTGTATTTCCTGTGTCATATATCGTACCTGAGAATGGTATTTATTTCCACGTCATCGGGGAATAATGCGCGGCCGTTCAGCATTTCCAGTTCGATAAGAAAATTGATGTATATTTTCTTCGCCTGCATTTTTTTCACCAGTTTATAAGCTGCCGCCATTGTTCCGCCGGTAGCCAGCAAGTCGTCGTGAAGCAGCACAACATCATCTTCCGTTATCGCGTCTTGGTGGATTTGTATGGCATCCACGCCGTATTCCTTGGTGTATTTTTCTTCGATAACCGTGTAAGGAAGTTTTCCCGGTTTGCGAATAGGCACAAATCCCGCGTTTAGCCGCAATGCAGTGGCCGGGCCCATAAAAAAACCTCTCGATTCAATGCCCACCACCTTTGTAATGCCTTTGTCTTTGTATCTTTCGTAAAGTATATCCGAAAGTTCTTTCAAGTGCGTGGGCGACTGAAATAGGGTAGTGATGTCTTTGAATTGAATTCCTTTAATCGGAAAGTCGGAAATATTCCTGACCGCAGCGGTGAGTGTCTCAATGCTCATTGATGTATAATTATTAATAGGGTTTATTTCTGGAATGTTCCACGTGAAACATTTGTAATTTTATCTTCCGAGAAGGACGAGTAAAACCGATATATCGTTAGGCGAAACTCCGGGTATCCGGCTCGCTTGGGCGATGGTTTCCGGGTTAACGGATGTAAGTTTTTGACGTGCTTCGGTTGATAAAGATTGTATGCCGTTGTAATTGAATTTGTCTTTAATGCGGATATCTTCCAGCCGATTTATTTTGTCGGCCATCAGTTTTTCGCGTTTGATGTAGCCTTCGTATTTTATTTTGATGTCGGCCGATTCGATGATTTCTTCTCTCCGCTTGGGGATGCCGGACAGCAGTTCCCGCAACGGAATTATTTCTTTGGCCATTACTTCTAAATCGATGTGCGGGCGCGCAAGAAGGTCGATAAGTTTTACGCCGTGTCTCAATGGAGCTGTATTCAGCGTTTCTAAATACGGATTTATCCGGTCTGCCTTGATGGAAAAATTAGTGACGAAATCGATGATTTTTTGCACGTCTTTTCGTTTTTCTTCCAAGAGAGCCATTCTTTCGGTAGTGGCAAGTCCCAGATCGAAAGCGCGCTGTGTGAGCCTTTCGTCGGCATTGTCCTGGCGAAGCAGAATGCGGTATTCGGCGCGCGATGTAAACATCCGGTAGGGTTCATCTACACCTTTGGTGATAAGGTCATCGATTAAAACGCCAATGTACGCTTCGTCTCTGCGCAGCGTAAACGGACTTCCGCCGTGACAGTTGATGTGCGCGTTTATTCCCGCGATGATGCCTTGCCCGCCGGCTTCTTCATAACCCGTTGTGCCGTTTATTTGTCCGGCAAAAAACAAGTTTTTAACGAGTTTCGTTTCCAGTGTGGGGTTCAATTGGCGCGGGTCGAAAAAGTCGTATTCAATGGCGTATCCCGGGCGGAAAATATGCGTGTTTCTGAAAGCCGGAATGGCTTGCAGGGCTTTTAACTGCGTTTGCAGGGGTAGGGAAGAAGAAAAGCCGTTGAGGTAATACTCGTGCGTGGTTTCGCCTTCGGGTTCGAGGAAAAGTTGGTGGCTTGTTTTATCGGAAAAAGTGACGATTTTTGTCTCAATACTCGGGCAATAACGCGGCCCGATGCTTTGAATTTGGCCGTTATAAAGCGGCGAATCGTTCAGTCCTTCGCGGAGTAAATCGTGCACGCTTTCCGAAGTATAGGTAATCCAGCAGCTGCGTTGTGTAAGTTCGCGCTGCACGTAGTCCAAATAAGAAAATTTGTGGAAATCAACGTCTCCCGGTTGTTCTTCCATCAACGAGAAATCCACGCTTCTGCCGTCGATTCTCACGGGTGTACCGGTTTTCATCCGGTCGGTTTTGAAGCCGATGTCCTGCAGTTGCTCCGTCATTCCAAAGGATGCCGGTTCAGCCACGCGTCCGCCGCCAATCTGAACTTTTCCTACGTGGATTAACCCGTTTAGGAAAGTGCCGTTGGTAAGAATTACGGATTTTGCCAAAAATTCAACACCCATACGGGTTTTCACGCCCGTTACTGCTCCATTTTCGAAAGAAAGTTGCGTAACGGTATCCTGCCACATATAAAGATTGGGCGTATTTTCAATAATGGAGCGCCACGTGTCGATGAATTTAGCGCGGTCGCTTTGCACACGCGGACTCCACATCGCGGGCCCTTTTGAGCGGTTGAGCATCCGGAATTGTATAGCGGTTTTATCGCTCACGATTCCCATTTGTCCGCCCAACGCGTCAATTTCGCGCACAATCTGCCCTTTTGCAATGCCGCCCACGGCAGGATTGCAGCTCATTTGGGCTATTTTATTCATATCCATTGTAATGAGCAATGTTTTTGAACCCAGATTAGCTGCTGCCGCGGCTGCCTCGCACCCGGCGTGGCCGGCACCTACTACAATTACATCGTACTTAAAATCCATCGTTTGTATTTTGCGGGTGCAAATATACAAAAAAAGAAAGTGTTAACGTATTAATAAGATGTTAATTGAGTGAAAATAAACTTATTTGGTGAAGATTTTCAGGTAGATAGGCAAGTGGTCGCTATATCCGCCCGTGTAATGGCTGCGGTAGGTTCGGTTGATGTTAACCCGTCCCTTTTTATCGAAATGCAAGAGGTATTTCGGATTGAAAACATCAGCATATTCCGGCTTACAGTCGAATTTATCGGAAAGAAGCATATTGCCTGAAACGATAAATTGGTCGAACAGAAGCCATCCGTTGTGAAACGTAGTGCCGATGCCTCTTTTATGGCGTGGATACAGTAGATTGTACAGTTTTAGATTGACAATATCATCGGTTGTTTTTTGCGCTCCCAGCACTTCGTCAATGCTATTGTCATCCGGTGTATCGTTGAAATCGCCCATGATAATTACATTAGCTTCGGGATGGTTGCTCAGTATTTTATAAACTGCGTGGTGCAGTTCGCTTGCAACGAAATAGCGCCTGCGTTCCGATTTATCTGTGCCTTCCCGACGCGACGGAAAATGCACGGTGAAAATATGAAAAACTTCATCAAACGTAGTTTTCCCTCTCACGTAAAGAACATCCCGTGTGCGGTCTTCAATGCCCGGCAAATGAATGAGTACAGGCGTAGATTCCAACACTATAAACGATTGCGTGTTGTATATCAGGGCTACATCCGATCCGCGTTCGTCGGGGCTGTCGAAGTGCACAAAACTGTAGTGTTCCATCCCTTTTCGGTGCAAATCGTCCACAATGCTCATCATCACGTTCTTATTTTCTATTTCCGCCAAACCTATAATATCGGGAATTGTCGGTTTCACAATGTCTTGAATTACAAATGTTAACTTGTCAACCTTGTCATTAAATTTTCGTTCATCCCATTTTAACCTTCCTTTGGGAGTGAAGTCGCTGTCCATTATATCGGGATCATCAACGGTATCGTAAAAATTCTCGGTGTTATAAAACATAAAAGAAAACTGAGTCGGCATATTACTTATTTTAATCGATTAACATTTGTTGGTTTCCAAAAATATATTTCTGTAAAAAAATGAGGTTGATTACATTTTTAGTTGGTTTAAGGCCTTGTTTTCGGCTTCCCGCATGGTGTTGGAGGCTTTTTCTGTTTTGTCGTCAATCCCGCACAAATGGAGTATTCCGTGGATTATTACACGATGCACTTCCTCCAAAAAATCGGTCTGATACTTTTGTGAATTACTGAGAACCGTATCTAAACTGATAAAAATGTCGCCCGCGATTTTGTTTCCTTCGGAATAATCGAACGTGATGATATCGGTGTAAAAATCGTGCGAGAGGTATTGGTTGTTTACTTCGAGGATTTTCTCGTCGCTGCAAAAAAGGTAGTTCACATCGCCTGCTTTTTTGCCGTAGCTCTCGGCTACCGATTTTATCCAATTTTTTGTTGCCTGCTTTTTGAGGCGCGGAAAAGAAATATTTTCTGCATTAAATGTAATCATAATGAGGTGATTAATAATATTTATCCGAAAAACAAATAACTCACAAATATTGCCGCCACAACTCCCGCCAAATCCGCCAAAAGTGCGTAAGAAACCGTGTATCGCGAATTTTTTATGTTCACGGCCCCGTAATAAACAGCCACAATATAGAATGTGGTGTCTGTGGCGCCCTGCAACACGCTCGACAAGCGTCCGGCAAACGAATCGGCGCCGAAAACTTTCATCGTATCAATCATCATTCCGCGGGCGCCGCTTCCGCTCAGCGGCTTCATCAGCGCGGTGGGCATTCCGTCCACCCATCGCGTATCGGCTCCGGTCATTGCCACAAGGCTGCGCATCGCTTCCATTAAAAAATCCATTGCTCCCGATGCCCGGAAAACGCCAATACCCACCAAAAGCGCAATGAGATAGGGAATGATGCGCACGGCGGTGTGAAAGCCGTCTTTCGCGCCATCGATAAACGCGTCGAAAACGTTGATTTTACGGCGCATCCCTTTCGCTATAAAAGCGATAATGATGCTGAACAGCAACAGGTTGGCAATTAAACCGGAATAGAGCGAAACCTGCTCCTGCGGCATCGCGTTGAACGCCCACACCGTGCCGGCAATAATGAGCGACAACCCACCAAAAAATCCTATAATAGCGGTGTTGAAAATATTAATTCGTTGCTTTATGCACACCGCAATCACACCCACAAGGGTGGCAACAAATGTGGCAATCATAATTGGGATAAAAACATCGGATGGGTTGGCCGACCCCATTTGCGCCCGATACACCATTACTGTAACCGGAATAAGCGTAAGGCCGGATGCGTTTAGAACTAAAAACATTATCATCGGATTGGAGGCGACGTCTTTTCTTGTGTTAATTTCCTGCAGTTCGTTCATCGCCTTGAGGCCGAACGGTGTGGCCGCGTTGTCCAGCCCGAGCATGTTGGCCGACATATTCATCAGCATGGATGCCGATGCAGGATGTCCTTTGGGGATATCGGGGAAAAGTTTCGAAAAAAGCGGCGCGGCCGCGCGTGAAAACAACTCTACCATTCCGCCGCGTTCGCCTATCTTCATCACGCCCATCCACAACGAAAGCACACCCGTGAGCCCGAGTGAAATTTCGAATCCGAGCCTTGCCGTATCGAATGTGGAATTCATAATTTCGGTAAAAATACCCGTATCACCCAAGAAAATGAGCTTGATAAATGCCACCACAAAGGCAACGACGAAAAACGCAATCCAAATGTAATTTAAAACCATTATTTTAAGCTTTTGACTATTGGGTTTTACTATCAGCCTGATTTTGCAAACCAATGAAGCAAAGATAATATTTTAATTGAAAATATTTTGTCAAAAAGAGGGAAGAGTGTATATTTACGGTTCCGAAACAGCCATTTCGGAGCCAAACATTTCGAACTATGAGATGGAAAGATTTTCTATATTTTCAGAAAGGCGAAAAAATAGCAGTAATTTTGTTACTCATTCTGATAGTACTCTTTTTGCTGTTTAATGTTGTTTTGTCATTCAGAAACAATTCGCCCATCGTCATTACACAGAACGATGAATTGATTCGGGAGTTTGAGGAGTTTCGCGAATCTTTGCAAGAAACGCAACCGGCTATAACTGAAGACCGAACACAATCGCGAAGTCAATCCCAATCGCGCGCCTATGCACCCAGCCCTTCGCCGGAGCGTACAACGGAGAGCCGTTCTTCCGCCTACACTCCTTTTCCCCGACAAGAAAAACTGACCGAAGGCGAAACAATACCGCTAAATTCTACCGACACGGCGGAGTGGAAAAAAGTTCCCGGAATAGGAAGCGCGTTTGCCGATAGAATCACAAAATACAGAAACTTATTGGGTGGTTTTGCTTCAGTGGAACAACTTCGCGAGGTTTACGGAGTTGATAACGAGTTGTTTTCCCGAATTTCGCCCTTCATCGAAGCGGACGGAAATTTCCGAAAAATACAGATTAACAAATTGGAATTTAAAGAATTATTAAGCCATCCCTACCTGAATTACAAACAAGTGCAAGCCATCTCGAACCTTCGCCGGCGAAAAGGCGACATCACTTCCATCAACGAATTGGCGATGCTGGACGAGTTTACAAGCGAAGATATTGAGAAATTGATGCCGTATATTGAATTTTAATTTAATCGGTGCGGAAGTTTAACGATTTAAAGAATAACGTTTTCGAAATAAAATTGAATAACAGTGTAATCCAGCATTTTTTTCTGTAAGTTTGCAACTCACAAACAACGATGAAAATGGAAGAATCTACAACAATATGGCAAACAATCGAAACGGTATTGCAACAATACAAACGGTTGAATTTGCACGAGATGAAAGATTACGACAGGTTTTATCTCTATTCGCCCAAAACTCTTCGCGAAGAAATAAAAAATGTCACCCAAAACGGCAACAAAAATATTGCGCTGATGTTCTAATTGCAGCGCTAAAAAACTCAATTCCATCCCCTATGAAAAAACTCCTGTCCTTTACCGTTCTCGCCGCGGTGTTACTCGCCGCCATTTCCGCTTGTAACAACACCCGGAAACGCGAAATCAACCCCGAATTCGCCCGCTATATATCCGCCTTCACTTACGGAAACGTCTCTACCGACGCGTATATCCAAATTGAGCTGACGCAGGAAATTCCCGCCGTGGAACTCAACGCAGAGGTAGAAGAGCAACTTTTCTCGTTTTCGCCTTCGCTCAACGGGCACGCCTTTTGGGTAAACAACACCACCGTGCGCTTTCTGCCCGATGCCGGCGAGCTGAAACCGGGCAGGGAATACCAGGCCACGTTTCATTTGGACAAGATTTTGAAAGTGGATAAGGAATTTTCTAAGTTCGATTTCTATTTTCGGGTAAACGAACAGAACTTTACGGCCGATGTATTGCCGTTTTTTCCAATGGAAATCAATGACTTGACTTGGAACACGGCAGAAGCAACGATGCATTTCTCCAATCCGGTAACGCAGGACGATGCGCTTAGGATGCTTGAAGTAAAAGGCGCGCAACCACAAACGCGGATTCGCGTAACGCCTGCCGGAAAAAACGCTTTTCGCGTGTCGATAGACAGTTTGCAGCGCAAAGACACGCCTTCGGCATACACGCTCGTGATGGACGGAAATGCCATAGGAGCGAAAAAGAAACTCGAACACGAGATTGAAATCCCAGCGTTCTCGAAAGAGCATTTTCAGGTTGCCGATGTGCGGATGGTGCAGCAATCCGACCCGCATATCCGCGTTACGTTCAGCGACCCCGTTTCGCAATCGCAAGACCTTACGGGGTTGATTGTTCCTTCGGGCGTAAACAATTTCACGCACCGCATCGAAAAAAACGTCATCAAAATTTATCCCGAAACCTTTCCGCAAACCGAGATAACGCTGGAGATCCATCAGGGAATCCGCAACACGGACGGTTTGCGCCTCGACAAATCATACACATATCAACTGAAACCGGACGGAAATCGTCCCGAAATCCGTCTCGAAAAAAGCGGAAACATCCTGCCCAATTCCGAGCAGTTGATGCTCCCTTTCCGCGCCGTGAATTTGTGGGCCGTGGATGTTAAGGTAATAAAAGTGTATCAGAACAACATCCTTTATTACCTGCAATCCACCACGTTGAACAACAATCAATCGAGCGGCGAAGTGCGCCGTTTTGGGCGGTTGGTGATGAAAAAACGCGTCAGGCTGGACAGCGATAAAAGTGTGGATTTATCGAAATGGAGCAACTTTTCCATCGATCTTTCGGAAATGATACAAAAAGACCCCGGTGCGATGTATATGGTGCAGCTCTCCATGCAGCCCGAATATTCGCTCTACGCTTGCGGAGGAATCAGGCCGCAAATTCCGGAAGATGCGGCGATGAAAAACTTCTCCGACAACATTATTTCGGAGGAAGATGAAGCGCTTTGGGACGAAACCAATCCGTATTATTACGAACCCATCAATTGGGCGGAATACAATTGGGAAGAGCGCGACGACCCGTGCAAACCCACTTATTTCATGAACCGCCAACGCGTAATAGAAACCGCGGTGATGGCATCCAACGTGGGAATTATCGCCAAAGGCGGAAACGGGAATAAAATCACGGTGGCCGTTACCGATATTCTTTCCACATCGCCGCTTTCCGGAGCCGATGTAACGGTTTACAACTACCAGATGCAGGCCATTGGTAAAGGTAAAACCGACGGACAGGGCTTTGCCGAAATTGAATATAAAAACGGTCGTCCGTTTGTGGTTACCGCTGCCAACGGTAAAGATATCGGCTACCTGGAAGTGCGGGAAGAACAGTCGCTCTCGCTCAGCAATTTCGATGTGAGCGGAAAAGAAATACAAAAAGGACTGAAAGGTTACGTGTATGGCGAGCGTGGCGTTTGGCGTCCCGGCGACACCATTTACTTGTCGTTTATATTGGAAGACAAAGCGAAAAAACTGCCCGAAGGGCATCCCGTTACGCTGGAAGTTTATACTCCCACACGCCAATTTTATCATCGTCAAGTGAAAACCAAGGGCGAAAACGGATTTTATACGTTCCAAATTACCACCGACCCTTCGGCTCCCACCGGCATGTGGCAGTCGTACGTGAAAGTGGGCGGCACATCGTTCTACAAGCCGCTGCGCATAGAAACCGTAAAGCCAAACCGATTGAAAGTTCGTTTGGAAACCGATTCCATCATCGATGCGAGCAGAGGCGTTTTCTCGGGAACACTCACATCGCAATGGCTGCACGGCGCGCCGGCATCCAACCTGAAATCGGAGGTGGAAATCACGCTTTCACGCGCCGAAAATCCGTTTGCGGGTTACAATAACTATGTGTTCAATAATCCGCTTTTCAAGTTCGAAACCAACAGCTACAAATTGTTCGAAGGAACGCTCAACGCATCGGGTGTGGCAGGCGTTAATTCCAAAATTCCGGTTGCCGAAGCCGCGCCGGGGATGTTGAGGGGAAATATCGTGTCGCGCGTTTTTGAAACCGGCGGCGACATGAGTTTTTACGCGCAAACCGCGTATTATTCGCCTTACAGCGTATATGCCGGAGTAAAAACGCCGGAGCCTGAAGCATCGGGTTTTCTGGAAACAGATAAGCCCATTGTTTTTGATGTGGTTACCGTAAATCCTCGCGGACAAAAGGTTTCGCGCAGCAACGTGGAATATAAAATCTACAAACTCAACTGGAGCTGGTGGTGGAACAGCTCGCAGGAAGATTTGGGTTCGTATGTGAACAACACGGCGGTTTCGCCGGTTGCGAACGGAGTTATTTC
>JAUNRY010000051.1 GCA_030539475.1 Bacteroidia bacterium
CTTACTAACAAACAGAAAGGAGGGAAGTATTTACCAGTTACCAAAGACAAAACAGCGTTTTGAGTTTTTAATTAAAACAAAAAAGTGATGAAAACAAATTTTAAAATTTATTCTACAAGGGGGCTCGATACCATTGGCCGGAATGTGGTATATACCACCCTGCAAAACAGTCAGCAAGAGGCACAAACACATCCGCTGTTCCTTGCTGCAAAAAATGAACTGGAAGCCTATTCGCCGCTGGTGCTCAAGCCCGCTCGGTCGGGGATGAGCGAAGCGGAAAACGCCGCGCTGCTGGTGGTGCAAAGCCATTACAAGCGGTTGCAGAAAATGGTGGATGCGCACGCGTTGTTTCCCGAAACCGAAAAAGGCAAAGCCGCCGTGGCGTTGCAAGCGGTTTTTAAAAGAGCCGGCAAGTTGTATGACGTGAAGAAAGGCGATGCCGTGTCGTCGGTAGAGAACTTGGTTGCTGAATTTGCCAAGCCCGAAATGGCCGCGCATATTGCCACGCTGGGACTCACAACCGAAGCCGAAGAACTGCGGACAGCCAAAACGGAGTTCAATAATGTGGCGGGCCAACGGCTGAACGTGAAATCGGAACTGCGCCAAACCGACAGCGCCAGCATCGGGCGTAAGAAACTGGAGAAAGCCCTGGGCAATTACCTCCGGTTTGTTACGGCTATGCGCGGCGTGGAAGGATGGGAAGACCTGTATTCCGACCTCAACGAGGTAATGAAAGCAGCCCGTTTGGCAATTCGCCAGGGCAAAGAACCGGTAATTATTACCGATGAGCCGCCGGCAGTTCCATAAAACCGCCGGTGCGTGAAAACGGAGAAACCTTTGCCAAATCCGGAACTTTGGCAAAGGTTTGTTTTGAGAAAAAGTGTGTATATTTGTGCGGTGGCAAATAAGGTGAGTTTGCAAATGTATTGAAAGCTACTGAGGTTGAAAGCAAAAGATAAGGTAAATTTAGTCAACAAAAACCTTCGCAGCCGAAAACCTGCATATATTTTAAAGCAGGTAAATAATTTCACCTGGCCTGCCGCCCTCTTTTACAAAGGGGACGAGCGAAGCGGAGGGGTTATTATCACGGATTACCACACAAACAGCCAATCTTTGCTCGTTACTCTTTGCTCTAAAAGTCTAATGTCTATAAATCTATCAATCCCTCTATCTTAAAAAAATGAACTACTCCAACACTTTTCAGGAAATCTACAACGAACTCCAAAACGTAGAAGACACCGGCCACGTTGCCGACTACATCCCCGAACTGGCAACCGTGAACCCCAACCAATTCGGCGTGCACCTAACCACGGTGGGCGGAGAACATTCCGCCTTCGGCGATTCGGAAAAGCGGTTCTCCATACAAAGTATCGCCAAAGTGTTTGCGTTTGTGATGGCCTATTCACGGGTGAAAAGCAATATCTGGGAGCGGATGGATCTGGAGCCGGCAGGAACGCCTTTCAACTCGCTCGTGCAACTGGAGTACGACAAAGGCATTCCCCGCAACCCGTTCATCAACGCCGGCGCCATCGTGGTGTGCGATATTCTGGTTGATGAGCTGGCTTCTCCCAAAGAAAACGTACTTTCGTTTATTCGCGGCCTTTCCAACAGCCACACCATCGATTACAACCCCATTGTGGCGCACTCCGAAAAAAAATCCGGATACCGCAACTACGCGCTGGTGAACCTGATGAAATCGTTCGGCAACATCCGCAACAACATAGATAAAGTAATGGATCTTTATTTCAGCATCTGCTCCATCGAGATGAGTTGCCGCGAGCTGGCAGATTCGTTCCTGTTCCTCGCCAACAACGGCGTTGTCCCCCACTCCGGCGAACAAATTCTTTCGCCCAGCCGCACCAAGCGCGCCAACGCGCTGATGCAAACCTGTGGTTTTTACGACGAAGCCGGACAATTCACCTTCAAAGTGGGGCTCCCGGGCAAAAGCGGCGTGGGCGGCGGCATCGTGGCCGTGCATCCCCTTAAATACAGCATTGCCGTTTGGAGCCCGCGCCTCAACAAAAAAGGAAATTCATACAAAGGAATGCTGTTTCTGGAAGAGTTTACCACGAAAACAGAATTGTCTATCTTTTAGGGTGCTTCGAGTTCCGACTCGAAGTGATTCGCTCGTTCTGACGAGAACTCGAAGAGGCTTTACAATGCCAATTGCAATTAGCATCACCCGCAACCCGAAAATCTCTTAAATTAACAAAAAAGCATCCGCAAGCATTGTCTTTTAAGCTGAAAACGTTTATTTTTGTGTGCAAATTCAGAAACTCGCATTCATGAAAATAGATTTCAAAGAACGTACTCCGCAATTAATTGCCATAATTGGTGTTTTAGTGTTGGTTTTAGCTGTTGCCCTTGTGTATATCGTAAGCAAAAACAAGCAGATAACCACCATGGAGCAGCAGTTTACCGTTGACAAGCAAGAGCTCGAAGACGAATACGAAGCTATTTCCATGCAATACGAGGGATTTAAATTCAGCGTTCAGAACGATTCGCTGCTTTATAAACTGGAGAACGAACAGGCCAAAGTGCAACGCCTGCAAGAGCAACTGCGGATGACCGATGCTGCCAACAAAGCCGAAATTAAACGCCTGAGAGACGAACTGGCAACCCTGCGAAAAGTGCTCAAGTCGTATGTTCAGCAAATAGATTCGCTGCATCGGCTGAATACCGAATTGCAGGCAAAAAACGAACAAATCACTCAACAATACCAGCAAACCAGCCGTACACTCAACCAGGTTTCGCAGGAAAAAGAACAGCTTAGCGAAAAAGTTACCTTAGCCTCCAGGCTCGATGCCACGGGCATAACCGTGAAAGCGGTGAACGACCGCGGCCGCGAACAAAAACGGCTGAGCCGCAGTTCACAGTTTGTGGTTTCGTTTCTTATCACCAAAAACATTACCGCCGAGCCCGGCGAAAGAACCATTTACGTGCGCATCATGTCGCCCGACGGCGGCGTCCTCACCAAAAATCCGGGCAGCACATTCCCATTCGAAAACGGTAATCTTCAATATTCTATCCGGCGGATTGTGGAATACGGCGGCGAGGAAATTCCCGTTACCATGTATTGGGACATCGAAGAGTTTCTGATGCCCGGAACCTACAAAGCCGATATTTTTGCCGACGGCAGCCTTATCGGTTCGCGCAGCTTTGCGATGGAAGATTAGGGAGACGATGGCTCTGCTTTCGTTGAATTGGGAGACGATGGCTCAGACTTCGTAGAACTGGAAAACAACAACGAAAGAAACCGCCTATTTGGCGAAGATTAACCTTTCGTCGCACACATTTAACAATCTTTCATGCAGCGTTTTTCGCAAAACTGCATCTATACTATATATAGAATCAAATTCAATACGTTAGCATCGGATACGGAACAAAAATATCGACTCTGTTTTTCTTGTGTTTTGTAACCACAACTCTCATTTCAGAGCTAAAAGCACAGGAATTTAACGACGAAATGAAGAAAAAACTTCGCCAATCGCTCATCGTGCCCGACCAGAAACAGATGCAACAAGAACTTCTCCGGCAATCCATTAAAATACGTCCGCAACAAAACGACGAGGTGTTAAAAATATCACCCACCACCAAACTCCCCACCAAGTACGATAGAATTCAAGTACTGCATCCAGCCGAAGAATATGAAATTCATCTCAACCTGAATCCAACTAACGTAGATAAAAGTCAGTTGAACCGTGCAACCATAGATTATTCCACCGGAAAATACAACGCCGTGCCCGATGCGCGCAGCATTACGCAATGGGCACAATACACACGTGGAGATTACGGTTTGGGAGTTTACGCCGATGAAAAATCACCGGATTGGCTGCGTAAATTATCAAAAATGACAAATCCTGCCCGTTCAGGTTTCGATATCGACCCCGTTCGCGCCATTCAAAACCACAAAGCCCGCAAACGAAAAGTGAAAGTGGACAGAATAAAGAAAGCGTACGGAATGGATTGAAATGATAAAAAATCTGCGAATTTCGTCCTTTATTACACGATAATTTAAAATAAATCACTATTTTTGGGAATTCAAGTTTCTTTTGCAAGAAAGACTGTGTACGTAAACAATTTCTGTGTTATTGGAATCAAAAAACTTATTTGTATGAAACGCGCATGTGAATCAGTTACACCGCCGGTAAATGATTGTTGCGGGTTTCATACGGCCATAATGAAAAAAATAAAAAAATAATCGTATGAAAAATTTCATCTATAAAAACTTTCTGTTACAGACAGATACTGCCCGTGAACTGTATCATGAGCATGCCAAAAAACAACCCATCATCGATTATCATTGTCACTTAGACCCGGCACACATTGCCGGCGACCGGAAATTCGACAACCTGGGGCAAATATGGCTCGAAGGCGACCTCTACTAATGGCGAGACATGCGCTCAAACGGCATCATCTAGCGATACATATCGGGAAAAGACACATCGGATTGGGAAAAATTCGAAAAGTGGGCGCAAACCGTTCCCTATACCATGCGCAACCCACTCTATCATTGGACGCACCTGGAGCTGAAAACAGCTTTCGGCGTGGAAGAGTTGCTCCATCCCAAAACGGCCGAAAAAATATACGATACCTGCACGAAAAAGCTCAGGACACCCGAATTTTCCGCACGCGGACTGATGAAAAAATACAACGTTGAAGTGGTCTGTACCACCGACGATCCGGCCGATTCGCTGGAACACCACATCGCGTTGAAAAACGAAGGTTTCGAAATAAAAGTCCTCCCCACCTGGCGTCCCGATAAAGCCATGGCAGTGGAAAAGCCGGTTGAATACCGCGCTTATCTCGAAAAATTATCCGAAGTATCGGGAATCTCCATCCTTAAATTCAGCGATTTAATGGAAGCCTTGCGCAACCGGCACGATTTCTTCGCATCCGTGGGTTGCAAACTTTCCGACCACGGAATTGAGGTATTTTATGCCGAGCCATACACGCAAAGCGAAATAGAAAACATCTTCGATAAAGTGTACGGCGGAGATGAGTTGTCGAAAGGAGAAATCCTGAAATTCAAATCGGCCATGCTTTACGAAGGAGCCGTTATGGACTGGGAAAAAAGCTGGACACAGCAATTTCATTACGGAGCCATCCGCAACAACAACACCCGCTTGTTCAACCAACTGGGCGCCGACACCGGCTTCGATTCCATCGGCGATTTCAACGTAGCAAAAGCCATGAGCCGCTTTTTCGACCAACTGGATAAGGACAACAAATTAGCCAAAACCATTATATACAACCTCAATCCGAAAGACAACGATATGGTTGCCACCATGATTGGAAACTTTCAGGACGGATCGGTAGCCGGAAAAATACAATTCGGCTCCGGCTGGTGGTTCCTCGATCAGAAAACCGGAATGGAAGCACAAATGAATTCCTTGTCGAACCTGGGCCTTTTAAGCCGGTTCGTGGGAATGCTTACCGATTCGCGCAGCTTCCTCTCCTACCCTCGCCACGAATATTTCCGCCGCATACTCTGCAACCTGCTCGGCAACGACATCGAAAACGGACTTCTGCCCGCATCCGAAATGAAATTCATCGGGGAAATGGTAGAAAACATATCGTACAACAACGCGAAAAATTTCTTTAACTTTTAATATCTTCAATAATGGTAAACTTAAACAAATCCTTAGACAGAAAGACTAATTATCGCTGGACAATCTGTGCCATGCTTTTTCTATCGCTCACCATAAATTATCTTGATAGACAAGTACTTTCACTTACTTGGGCAGATTTTATCGCTCCCGAATTTCATTGGACAAATAAAAATTATGGCACCGTGAGCGGACTGTTCTCCTTATTTTATGCCATTTCCATGCTTTTTGCCGGAAAAATAGTGGATTGGTTAGATACAAAGAAAGGGTTTTTATGGGCAATAGGCGTGTGGTCAATTGGAGCGATACTTCATGCTTTTTGCGGAATCGCTACATCGGGAATTGTTGCAGGCAATTGGGCAATGAGTTTTTCCGGGGCAAGGGAGGCAATTGCTGCCATCGATAACGTCTCAAAAATTGTAACCGTGAGCGTTACACTGTTTGTTTTTGCCCGCCTTGTCTTGGCGATTGGCGAAGCAGGTTATTTTCCGGCTGCCATTAAGGCAACCGCGGAGTATTTCCCCAAAAAAGACCGCGCCTATGCCACCAGCATTTTCAATTCGGGTGCACAAATAGGTGCATTAATTGCCCCGTTAAGCATTCCATTTATCGCCAAAGCATGGGGATGGGAAATGGCTTTTATTGTAATTGGCGTATTAGGTTTTATCTGGATGGGAATTTGGGTTTTCGTATATCAAAAACCGGAGAAATGCAAAAAAGTAAACGCGCTCGAATTGGCATACATCAATCAGGATGAGCATGTATCGGATATTCAAGTAACCGAAAATGCAGGAAAAAAAGTTTCCTACGCCAAAGCATTTCGATACAGGCAAACATGGTCATTCGCCACTGGAAAGTTCCTTACCGATGGAGTTTGGTGGTTTTTATTATTTTGGATACCTGCTTATTTAAAATCAGTTTATGGACTAAATTCTACCGAAAGCTCGCTTCACGTTTCCGTTGTATATGCCATTTCAATGATTTCAGTCATCGTGGCGGGATATTTACCTGCTTATTTTATGAATAAGAAGAAAATGGATCCTTATCAAGGGCGGATGAAAGCGATGTTGATTTTCGCATTTTTCCCCATTCTTATTTTATTTGCACAACCTTTGGGACATTTCTCCATCTGGATTCCCGTTGTGTTGATAGGGATTGCTGCCGCTGCACATCAATCGTGGTCGGCAAATATCTTTTCAACTGTGAGCGATATGTTTCCTAAGCATGCCGTGGGCACCATTACCGGAATTGGCGGCATGGCCGGTGGAATTGCGTCTTATTTAATAAACCAGGGTTCGGGAATATTGTTTGACTACACGGATAATACCGGAATGCAGTTTGCCGGATTTAAAGGAATTGAAGCAGGATATTTTATTATTTTCTGTATCTGTGCGTTCGCTTATCTAATCGGGTGGATGATAATGAAATCGCTTGTGCCGAAATATAAATTAATTACGGATTTGTAAACCAAAAATAAATTGATTCAACTTTGCCAAAGCTTAATACTTTGGCAAAGTTTTTTTATTTCCTTTCCACGTTTCCTCGTGTAAACGAAAAATAAATTCCAACGACACTAATGAGTGCGAATGTAACGAAACCCCATTTCATGGCAATAAGAAAAATACTATCGGACACATTGGTTACGGCTTTGCTTCCAAAGTGGAACGCGAAGAAAAACGTTACGATGGTCATTCCCACAATTTGTCCGAAAATACGCATCGAGGAAGCTATGCCCGATGCCTGTCCGTAGCGGCTTTTATCCACCGAACTCATGATGGTATTCATATTGGGCGACGAGAAAAAGGCAAATCCCAATCCTTCCCAAACCAAAACAAGAATAATTACCCACAACGGCGTTGCCGATGTAAAAAAGGCCATCGCGAGCAATCCCATCGAGCACATTGCCATTCCAAGCGTAGCAAAATAACGAGGCTCTATTTTATCGGAAAGCTTTCCTACCACGGGCGAAAACAACGCCATCATAACGGGCTGGGCAATAATTACGGCACCTGCTTCGCGCGGCGGCAATCCTTGTATTTTCTGCAAATAAAGGCTCAAGAAAAACACAATGGCAGAAGTGGCCGTGTAATTAACAAGAGCGGCAAGGTTGGAATACCCAAACAGTTTGTTGCGGGTAAAGAGCCGCGTTTCGAACATGGGATTAGCCAACCGGCTTTCAATTACCCAAAACAATACCAACATAGCAACTCCAAACGACATAAGCCCCCATCCGAAAGCCGACGGGATGTGTGACGATCCGTAAACCAACGCCACCAATCCCAGCACAAAGAACACGGCGCCACGCAAATTAACTTTCTTATCGATACCGGTTTTGGCAGTATCTTTTTCCAAAAAAGCGAAGGCGATAATTGTGGAAAATACCCCCAAAACGGCAGCCACGTAAAACAACGAATGCCAACCGAAAGCCTGCGTTAAAAACCCGCCGATAAAAGGGCCGGTGGCCAGTCCGGCATAAACCGATGCCACCGAAATACCGATAACCTGTCCCCTATTTCGGGCGGGAAAGTTAGTTACTAAAATGGCTTGTCCCGTAGTATTTGAAAAAGCCGAACCAACTCCTTGCAAAAAACGCGCGGCAATTAGCCAGATACCTGAGGGCGACACAGCACACAAAACCGATGCCAGCGTAAAAACTATTAATCCGGCTTTAAATAACCGCACATTGCCCGATATATCTCCCCATTTGCCCACGGGCAACAGAAATATTCCGGTAGCCACCAGAAAAGCCGTAATTATCCAACTGAGCGAAATGGCATTCAGCCCGAAACTGTTTTCGATGGCCGGCAAAGCAATGTTGATGGATGAAATTAAAAACGTTCCCATAAACGATGTTATGGAAACGGTTATCAATGTGGAGAGTTGTTTTTTTGACCAGGACATTTTTACAAATTACGGGTGTGGTGTAGAGACGCGGCACGCCACGCCTCTACTTGTACCAATCCGAATACATTAAATAATTAGCGGCAATTTTTTGATTTATCTCTTTTGCTTGTTCGGGATCTACCTTTTTTACAAACTTGGCGGGCACACCCGCATAAATGCTTCCAGGTTCCACCTGAGTGCCGCTCAACACCAGCGCTCCGGCGGCAATAATGGCGCCTTCGCCCACCACGGCATGATCGAGCACGATGGCTCCCATGCCGATGAGCGCGCCGTTTTTAATTTCCGCACCGTGAATAACCGCGTTGTGCCCCACCGAAACATCGTCTCCCAAAATGGAAACCGATTTTTGATACAACGTATGTATAACCGCGCCGTCCTGCACGTTTACCCGGTTGCCTAGGCGAATGGAATTTACATCGCCCCGCAACACCGTACCGTACCAAATGCTGCAATCGCGGCCGATAACAACATCGCCGATTACTACGGCAGTTTCCGCCAAGAATGTGTTTTCGCCGATTTCGGGAGTGAAATCGCGAACTGATTTAACTATTGCCATAAACGTAGTTTAGGTAAAGAGGCCGTGCAGTGCGTCTTTACAAGGGTTTCGTTTTTTCCTTCAACCATTCCTTTTCAGTTTTGCTGAGGTGTTTTTTCAGCTTGTTGTACACCATTTCGTGATAATTGTTAAGCCACTTGATTTCTTTTTTCGTGAGCAACTTTTTCACAATGGGTTTGGTGTCGATCGGGCACAACGTGATGGTTTCAAAATCGAAGAAAGTGCCGAAATTATCGGTTTTCTTATATTCTTGTGTTACAATCAGGTTTTCGATGCGAATGCCGTATTCGCTGGCACGATACAAGCCGGGTTCGTTGGAGGTAACCATACCGATTTTCAACAACGTTGGGTTTTCTTCCAGACGAATGTTTTGCGGTCCTTCGTGCACGTTGAGAAAATGCCCGATTCCGTGTCCGGTGCCGTGCCAGTAGGTTTGGCAATTGTCCCACAACGCTTTGCGTGCGAGGATATCGAGTTGCGATCCGCGCGTTCCTTCGGGATAAATGGCTGTGGCAATGTTTATGTGGCCTTTCAGCACGTTGGTGTAATCTTCCTTCATTTGTTTGGAGAGTTTTCCAACGGCTACGGTGCGCGTAATATCGGTTGTGCCGTCTTTGTATTGTCCGCCGGAATCCACAAGCAACAAACCTTTAGGCTCTACCGTGAGGCACGTTTCGGGTTGTGCCCGGTAGTGAATTACAGCCCCGTTTCCGGCATATCCGGAAATGGTAGAAAAACTTTCTCCCACAAACAAATCTTGTTGCGAACGATATTCGATTAGCTTTTCACCTACGGTAACTTCCGTAACTTCTCCTTTGGGAACTGCTTTTTCCAGCCACATGAAGAATTTCACCAAAGCCACGCCGTCTTTTAGCATCGCGTTGCGGAAACCTTTGAGTTCCGTTTCATTTTTAACGGCTTTCATTAAATCCACAGGCGATGGAACATCGATAATTTTGCACGATTCGGGAATGGTTTGATACAGCTTGTAGTTGATTTTATTTCCGGTAACGCATATCGACGAACCTTTGGGCAAATTAGCCACGTAGTTGAAAACCTGTTCGTAATCGTCTATTTTAACGCCTTGTTTCAGCAGAATGCTCTTGGTTTCATCATCCAGCTTTTCAGCGTCCACAAACAGCACACTCTCTTTCTTCGATACATAGCCGTAGGCTACTGCCACGGGATTGAAATCGACATCGCTGCCGCGTATGTTGAAAATCCATGCAACGGCGTCTAAGGTTACGGCTATAAGGCCGTCGGCATCCAGCTTGTCGAGTTCGGCATTGATTCTTTCAATTTTGCTTTTAGTGGATTCGCCGGTAACCTCATCGGGCAACAAAAAAACTTTGTTTTGCGGAATTTCCGGACGGTTTTCCCACGCTTCCGAGAATGGGTCGAGAGAGGTTTCTAATTTTAACTCTTTTGCATCCAGTCTTGTTTTTAAGGCTTTGGCATCGGATGCCGCATAAACCAGCCCGTCAATTCCAACCGTTCCGCCTTTGCCCACCTGCTCAATTATCCAGGCAGTCATTTCGGGCGTATCGGCTTGTCCCATTTTAAATAAGTCGAAACCTGTTCCGCTTAACTCCGTGGCTGCTTGAAGAAAATACCGCGAATCGGTCCAAACGCCGGCTTTGTCTTTGGTTACTACGGCTGTTCCGGCCGAACCGGTAAATCCGCTTATCCATTTGCGCGATTCCCACATGTTAGGCGGATATTCGCTCAAATGCGCATCGGTGCTGGGAATTATAAACGCGTCCAACTTGTTGGTTTCCATAAAATTTCTTATGGCTGTTAGTCTTTCGGGAATGGTTGATGTGTTCATACGTTGTAATTTTTTCATTTTATAAAC
>JAUNRY010000052.1:0-2002 GCA_030539475.1 Bacteroidia bacterium
ATCGCCATATCCTGATACGTTTCGACAAAGTAGCTGAAAGCGGAAGTATTGCCTGCGAGCACTTGTTGTACGCGTTGGTGTTCGTTCATCGGGAGTGGGTTATTCCTGTTCGTACTCGTCTATTTGTTTAGACGCCTGCATCTTCTGTGTAACCAGAAAATAAACTAAGTAACCTAATCCGAGAAAGAATACAATTGAAGAAGCGATCATCCAAAACCCGTTACCTTGCCCTATTACAAGGTATTCCGCGCATAGAAACCCTACGATAATACCGATACCTAAAGCCACTAAAACAATTCCGTTGCGAAGCGATACAAATCGGTTGGGAGTACTTTTCTTTTTGGTCTCATTGGGAGGAATGATACCCTGATTAATTAATCCGATACGCTCTTTATGTCGTGCCCGCATCCAGTTGATACCGAGAATAGTTGCCGCTATAAACGGCGCGCCGAACATACATACTATTGCAATAATTGCAACAATTGAGTCGTTAAAACTGTCCATAATCTTCTTTTTTTAAATGAATAATTTGTTTACATCCATAAGACACGGGCAAACGCAATTCGGTTACAAAAATAGGCAAATATTTTCGAATATGTTTTAACCATCGCTGTAAATCAGTGAATTAAAAAGTTATTCACACGGCAGGATAATTTAAGATTTTAAATTCGCAGAATTAAATTCTATTTGTTTTCTTTGTAACACGCAACCCGAAACACGTAACGCGTAACCCGATTATGAACGAAAAAACGCTCGAAAAACTGCAACTTCTGGCCGATGCCGCCAAATACGATGTATCGTGTGCATCGAGCGGGACATCGCGCGGCGGAACCAAAGACAGTATCGGCTCCGCCGCGGGTTGGGGCATTTGCCACAGCTTCACGCCCGACGGGCGATGCGTTTCGTTGTTCAAAATCCTGCTCACCAACCATTGCATTTACGATTGCGCGTATTGCAGCAACCGCCGCAGCAACGATGTGCAACGCACTGCTTTCACAGCCGAAGAGTTGGCGGAGCTGACCATCGAGTTTTACCGGCGCAATTATATCGAAGGGCTTTTTCTGAGTTCGGGCGTGATGCGCAACCCCGATTACACGATGGAGCAGATGCTTCGGGTAGTGAAACTTTTGCGCGAAGTGCATCGGTTCAACGGATACATTCATATGAAAAGCATTCCGGGCGCGAGTCAGGAACTCGTTTCGCAAGCCGGAATGTATGCCGACCGAATGAGCGTGAACCTCGAAATTCCGTCGGAACAAAACCTGAAATTGCTTGCTCCCGAAAAAAATTACGAAAGCGTTTTCGCGCCAATGCGCTACATTCAGCAGGGAATGTTGGAAAGTGCCGAAGACCGCAGGAAATTTAAGAAAGCGCCCAAATTTGTGCCCGCAGGGCAAAGTACGCAGGTCATTATCGGTGCCACACCCGATACGGACAAGCAGATTCTTACGTTGGCTTCGGCGTTGTACAAACGGCCGTCGTTCAAGCGCGTGTATTATTCGGGATATATTCCCATCAATAAAAACGACAGCCGCCTGCCGATGCTTGCCAAACCACCGCTGATACGCGAAAATCGGTTGTATCAAGCCGATTGGCTGATGCGGTTTTATGAATTCAAGGCGAGCGAAATTGTGAATGATGCGCACCCCGACCTCGATTTGGACATCGACCCCAAAATGGGTTGGGCGTTGCGAAATCCGTCGTTTTTTCCCATCGACGTTAATACCGCTCCTTACGAAATGATTCTCCGTGTGCCGGGAATCGGGGTGAAATCGGCAAAACTCATTATCGCTTCGCGACGATACGGGCGGTTAAACTCCGTTCAGTTGAAAAAGATGGGCGTGGTGATGAAGCGGGCGCAGTATTTTATCGTGTGCCGCGAACTGCCGATGCAAACCGTGAACGAACTCACGCCGCAATACGTGCGCCGGCAGGTTTCGCAGAAACAGAAAAAGCAAGCAGCAGATTTGTTGCAGTATTCAATTGATTGGGGAGAGTGATT
>JAUNRY010000052.1:2102-10741 GCA_030539475.1 Bacteroidia bacterium
TTCACCTACGATAAAACCTTCGACGGACTTCTCTCCTGCCTGTTTTTTGCTTACGAGCAAAAGAAATTTCCCGATATAATTCTTTCAGAATCCGACCAAAAACCGTTATTTGTTGACGAACAATACCACGTAATCACCGAAAAAGAAAAATCGCTTCGCGTGTGGACGGCGTTGGAGAAAAAGTTGTCGAAAATAGCGCAGAATATGATGCTGAGCGTTTGGCTGTCGGAGTTGCCCGAAACGGAAATGCTGCTCTTCCGTTACATCCGCAAAAACATCGATCACCCGAAAGGCATCGAAATGAATTTCGGCGACGATGATGTGTTGCGCATCAAGGATATCGCTCAAAAAGTAGCCACCGATGCCCGAAAACTCATTCAATTCGTGCGTTTTCAAGAAACCGCCGACGGCATTTATTTCGCTCCCGTTACGCCGCGTTACAATGTGCTTTCGCTCATCATCCCGCATTTCAGCAACAGATACGCCAATCAACCCTGGATAATTTACGACACCAACCGAAACATCGGCATATTCAACAATACTGAATCTGTAACGGAAGTATCGTTTTCTCCAAAAGACCTGTCGGAGTTAAAACTGGGAAAACTAAACGACGAAAAACTGTCGGAAGAAGAAGCGCTGTTTCAAAAAATGTGGAAAGAATATTTCAAAAGCATTACCATAAAAGAGCGCATCAACCTAAAACTGCAACGCCAACATATGCCCCAGCGCTATTGGAAATATTTAACTGAGATGCAATAAAAAAACCGCCCCACCGATTATCGGCCTGACGGTTTTTTAAAGTTTACGAAAGCAACGCCATCGTTTTCCGGAGGTTTCTTACTTCACTCTCAGCAAATCGCGGATTTCGGTAAGCAACACTTCTTCTTTTGTTGGCGCAGGCGGCTCGGCAGGAGCTTCGGCTTTTTTGCGCTTCATTTTGTTGATCGCTTTTATTACCATAAAAATTGCGATACCCACAATGAGGAAATCCACAACCGCCTGAATAAAAGCCCCGTAATTCCAAGTAATGGCTTCACGAACCACTTCATCGCCTTGTATCACCCCTTCGCGAAGCACCAATTTCAGCTCATCAAATTTGTGATCTCCAAACAACATCGCGATGGGCGGCATCAGAATATCGTTTACAAACGAAGTTACGATTTTACCGAAAGCTGCGCCGATAACAATACCCACGGCCATGTCAACCACGTTGCCGCGCATTAAAAATTCTTTTAGCTCTGATCTAAATGACATAATTCTAATTGATTAAAAAATTGAAAAAGATAATTTCACAAAGGTAAATAGAAAATATTAAATTTTTAACATTATTGAAATTATTTACGTCTCATCAATAAAATATTTCGGCAATCATGCAACGCGCGGAGCCTCCACCGTTGGATTCGATGGTGTTTAGTTCGGGCGAAAGAATCTTGTTGTACGTCGAAATTATTTTTTCCTGTTGCGATGTTAGCGCGTTTCGAGCCGATGCCGACATAATCATCAGCGGAGCGCCGTTTCTACTCTTCAATTCGAGCATATTTCCGGCAAATTTATACACTTGGTCGAGCGTGATGTCCACGATAATTTTTCCTGTCGAAGCCAATCGCGCTTGCACTTTTTGCCGTTCCTCATCGTTTTTTATCGATTCCATGCACACGATGGCTACCTGTGTTCCCACTTCCATCATCACGTTGGTGTGGTAAATGAGGTTGCCCTCTTTGTCGGTGGAGTCGAAAACAACCGCGTCGTAATTCATGCGCGAGCAGAAATCGTGCAACACTTTTTCCGATGTGCGCGGCGAACGGCAGGCGTAGGCCACGCGTTTGTCGCGGTCGAAAATCATGCTGCCTGTTCCTTCCAGAAATTCGCCTTCCTTTTCCCAAGGCGTGAGGTCGATGATTTTTCGATGATTCATTTTGCGTTTCAACAAATCGATAATTTTGGGTTTTCGCTCGCTGCGGCGGTTTTCGGCGTACATGGGATACAAAACCAGTTCGCCGGAAATGTGCGATGAGAACCAATTGTTGGGGAAGATGGAATCGGGTGTTTTTGGGTCTTCGGTATCTTGCACTACAATGACATCCACATCGTTGGCACGAAGCAGGCTCACAAAAGCATCGAATTCTTTCAGCGCTTTTTCGGCCACTTCTTCTTGCGGGGCCTTTTGCTGAAAATAGTTGTTTTTCGCCGTTTCTTCGTTGAATCCGAAGCGCGCCGGGCGGACCATCAGTATTTTTGAGGTTGTTTGCATAATGGGTGAAGCGAATTCCAATTCGCTTTTTTTAAGGATACTGCTAATCGGAATTAGCAGCACCCGGTTACTCCAGTGTTTTAATAGATTCCTTGATAATTTCAATTGCTTCGCGAAGTTGTTCTTCGGTTATTACCAAAGGCGGCGCAAAGCGGATAATGTGGCCGTGGGTGGGTTTTGCCAATAAGCCGTTTTCGGCCATTTTCAGGCACACGTCCCACGCTTCTTTTCCGTTGTGCGGTTCAATTACGATGGCATTTAACAATCCTTTTCCACGCACCAGTTTCACGAAAGGGCTTTCGATATTTTCCATTTCTTCGCGGAAAATTTCACCCAAACGCTCGGCTTTTTCCGCCAGATTTTCATCTTTTATCACTTCCAGCGCGGCGGTTGCCACTTTGCATGCCAGCGGAAATCCGCCAAACGTGGAGCCGTGTTGCCCGGGCTTGATGGTCATCATCACTTCGTCGTCGGCAAGTACGGCCGAAACCGGCATTACGCCGCCCGAAATGGCTTTCCCGAGAATCACAATATCGGGGCGGATGCCTTCGTGGTCGCAGCACAACAGTTTTCCGGTGCGGGCGATTCCGGTTTGCACCTCATCGGCAACAAACAAAATATTGTGTTTTTTGCATAAATCGTAGCAAGCTTTCAGATAGCCCTCGTCGGGAACGAAAACGCCGGCTTCGCCTTGAATAGGCTCTACGAGGAAACCGGCAATTTTATCGCCCTTCTCGTTGAAAAGGCGTTCCAAAGCGTCCACATCGTTGTAGGGGATTATTTCAATTCCCGGGGTGTACGGCCCGTAATCTTTTTTTGCGTCGGGGTCGGTGGAAACGGAAACGATGGTTATGGTACGGCCGTGGAAATTACCCTCGCAAGCCACAATTATGGCTTCGTTTTCGGGGATTCCTTTACGCAGGTAACCCCATTTGCGGGCGAGTTTCAACGCGGTCTCCACGGCTTCGGCTCCGGAGTTCATCGGGAGCATTTTGTCGTAGCCGAAATAGCTGTGCACAAATTCTTCGTACGGGCCCAGGCAATCGTTATAGAAAGCGCGCGAGGTGAGGCAAAGCGTTTCGGCCTGTTCGGTCAACGCTTTAACGATTTTGGGGTGGCAGTGTCCTTGGTTTACGGCGGAATAAGCCGACAGGAAATCGAAATATTTCTTCCCGTCCACGTCCCAGACAAACGCTCCTTTGCCCCTCGATAATACAACGGGGAGCGGATGGTAATTGTGCGCTCCGTATCTGTCTTCCTGATTGATAAACTGTTGAGATTTTTCTGTAATTAACATAATTGATTCAATGGTTAGTAGTGAGTGGTTTAATCTAAAAAAAATGAAATGAATTGCGATAGCAGCTAAAGTTTTGTAAATGTGAGGTTTCTGAAAAGAATTTCTGTTCCTTCGCTCTGCAAACCGATGTGCCCTTCGCTTACCGTTCCGGTTCCCGTGTTTTGGTGAACACCGTTAACATATACATCCACAACGCTGTCTTTCACGGTGATTCTTACTTTGTTCCATTCGCCCGCGGGCAGTTCGCTCGATGCTTGATTTTTCTCGACTACGGGAAACTTTGGACGCTCCGTAACTCCTTCGGGAAGCGAATATTCCACCATATCGGAACCGCCCAGCAGCACAAAATCGCCTGCCTTGCCGGCGGCTAACTGTATTTCAATTCCGTTCGGGAAAGGATTTTTGGGGTCTTCAATCAATACAAAAATTCCGCTGTTGCTTTCTTCAGCAGCCCATTTGTATTCCAGCTCCAGCGTAAAATTCCTGTATTTTTCCTTGGAGTACATATAGCCCAACGGTTCGCCTTTGATGGAAATTTGTCCGTCTTTAACCGTGTACACTTGGTTGCCCGGAACGGCATCGTTTTCTACCACAAAGTTCCAGTTCGACAAATCTTTTCCGTTAAAAACCCTTTCGCTGTCTTGCGTACAGCTCCAGCCTAAAATAAAAAATACCGCTAACACGGGTACAATAGTTTTTTTCATGTTTAATTTGTTAGTTGATGTTGAAATATATATTTTTAACAAAGTTAAGTATTATTGTTGAAAGACAGGCCAAATTTCCCCAACAAATTACTTTTTTTGACTAAGCGGGAAGTGTTTAATCCATTTTGCAGCGTATGAAAAAACCCGCTCGGCGCGATATACTCCTAAAAAAGCAAAAAATGATTGTGAGATAGGGGATAATTGCATATTTTTGCTCCATTTTCGAGGAACTTGTGATTTAAGAAGATAAATGAAAAAAACGCGCATTCTTTGGGCCGATGATGAAATTGATTTGCTGAAACCGTACGTACTTTTTTTGGAAGAAAAAGGCTACGAGGTGCACTCGGTAAATAATGGCCGCGATGCCGTTGAAAAGTGCCGGCAGTTGTTTTACGACATTGTTTTTCTGGATGAACACATGCCGGGCCTCTCGGGATTGGAAACGCTTTCCGAAATAAGCGCTCTTCGTCCGGCTGTTCCGGTAGTGATGATCACCAAGAGCGAAGATGAAGGGATTATGACGAAAGCCATCGGGAAAAAAATTGCCGATTACCTGATAAAGCCCGTTAATCCGCATCAAATTCTGATGGCCATAAAAAAGAACCTGGAGAAAAACGAAATAATAATTGAAACAAACACAATTAATTACCGCGAAGAATTTGGCCGGCTGAGCAACGAAATAAGCCATTGCCAAACAGCGGAAGACTGGGCGGCGCTTTACAAGAAACTTGTTTTTTGGGAAATGGAGTTCGACCAACTGCAAAACCCTATGCGGGAAATGCTGCTGATGCAAAAAACGGAAGCAAACAACCGGTTCGGAAAATTTATAAAACGGAATTACGAAGGGTGGTTTCAACGCCCCGAATCGCAGCCCGAAATGAGCCACCATGTGTTCAAGAACCGCGTTTTCCCTGTGTTGGACAGAGGCGAAAAATTATTTTTTATTTTAGTGGATAACTTCCGGCTCGATCAGTGGCAGGCCGTAAAAAACCTTGTCTCGGAGCATTTTACGTACACCGAAGATACGTATTTCAGTATTTTGCCTACGGCAACGCAATATGCACGCAACGCCGTTTTCTCGGGATTAATGCCGTTGCAGGTTGCAAGAATGTTTCCCGATTTATGGGTGGATGAAGATGAAGACGAGGGCAAAAACCTTTCGGAAGAACTGTTGATACAATTGCAGTTTGAACGATTTAAGCGGAAAGAGAAAATTTCGTACCACAAAATAAATACAAACGCCGAAGGCGAAAAACTGCTGCAGAATTTTTCGGAACTTGAGCAGAACGACTTAAACGTGTTGGTTTTTAATTTCATAGATATGCTTTCGCATGCGAGAACCGAGTCGAAAATGATTCGCGAACTGGCTTCCGGCGAGCCGGCCTACCGGTCGCTTACGCGCTCGTGGTTCATGTATTCGCCGTTGTTTGGGTTGTTGAAAAAGGTATCGGAAAAAGGTTACCGAGCCATTTTCACTACCGATCACGGAACCATTCGGGTGAAAAATCCGCAAAAAGTGGTCAGCGAGAAGAGCACAACTACCAATTTACGCTACAAGGCCGGCAGAAACCTGACGTATGCCCACAAAAAAGTATTCGATATCGTTCAGCCCGAAAAAGTAGGATTGCCCTCAACCAGCATCAGCACACGGTATATTTTTGCGCTGAACGATGATTTTTTTGTCTATCCGAACAATTACAACCGGTACGTTTCGCATTACGAAAACACGTTTCAGCACGGCGGAGTTTCTATGGAGGAAATGATTGTTCCGTTGATAACGCTGCATGCCAAATAAGAGATACGATGTCTTACGCTTTAAATGGGAAATATGGAGTTTAAAATAAATAATATATCCGAAATTAATAATGTTGCCAAGCAGTTTATAACTCAGACAAAAAACGAAAAGGTTTTCGCCTTCTACGGCTCCATGGGCGCCGGCAAAACCACGTTCATTAAAGCCGTGTGCGAAGAACTGGGCGTGCGGGAAACCATCACCAGCCCCACGTTTGCCATCATCAACGAATACAAGGATAAGGACGAGCGTTCTATTTATCATTTCGATTTTTACCGCATCAACAAACTGGAAGAAGCTTTCGATTTCGGGTACGAAGATTATTTCTACAGCGGAAACCGTTGCTTTATAGAATGGCCCGAACTGGTGGAGCCGCTTTTGCCCGAACACACGGTAAAAGTGCGCATTGCGGAAACGGAAAACGGAAAAAGAATCATCGAAATCCAACACCCGGATTAAACGAACGCAGCATTAAGCCATCTAACTTTCAATTGTATAAAAACGAATATTCAACTATAAATGAAAAAAATAATCATATCGCTTTGCCTGTTGCTCTCCACACTTTCCATCTCGTCGCAAGTCAATACCGACAGGGTGATGATGATAGGAAAAAACGCACTTTATTTTGAAGATTATGTGCTTGCCATACAGTATTTTAATCAGGTTATCGGAGCAAAGCCCTACCTTGCCGACCCGTATTATTTCCGGGCCATGGCTAAGTTTATGCTCGATGATTACATAGGCGCCGAAGAAGACGCTGATTTGTGTCTCGAACGAAACCCGTATTACACGGCGGCTTACCAACTTCGCGGCGCGGCGCGTCAGAATCAGGATAAGTTTGAATTGGCTGCTTCCGATTATCAGCGCAGCCTGGAGTTTTTCCCCGAAGACCGGCTCACGCTGGTAAACATGGCAATTGTGAACATGGAACTGAAAGATTACGATATTGCCGATAAATTTTTCGAGGCGCTGCTTCGCCGCTTCCCCGATTATGTTCCCGGCTACCTTGCCCGCGGACAAATGAACCTGGAACGGCAAGACACACTGAAAGCGCTGGCCGATTACGACAAAGCCATTGAAACCGATCCGTACACCGCGCAATCTTTCTCGGCGCGCGGATTGTTGCATTTTCAGCAAAAAGACTACAACAAAGCGCTGGCCGATTTGGATGAAGCCATCCGCCTCGATCCGTATTTCACCGGGAATTACATAAACCGGGGGCTGGTTAAATACAATTTAAACGATTTACGCGGCGCCATGGCCGATTACGACCGGGTAATCGAAACGGATGAAAACAACCTCATAGCCCGTTTCAACCGGGGGTTGCTGGGAGCGCAAGTGGCCGATAACAACCGCGCCATCCGCGATTTCGACAAGGTTATTGAACTGGAGCCGGACAACACAATGGCTTACCTGAACAGGGCCATGCTTCACGCCGAAATTGGAGATAACGCGAGCGCCATTACCGATTTGAACGTTGTGCTCGAAGAACACCCCGATTTTTTTACCGGATATTACATGCGTGCCGAAATGAAACGCCAACTGAATGATTTGCGCGGCGCCGAACGCGATTATATGACCGCTCGGAACGAGGAAGCCAACGCCAAAAAACGCGCCACGGTTGACGCTGTCGATGGCCGCAAGCTGGCCGCAGAATCAAAAGACACACGCGAAGAAACGGATAAGGACATCGATAAATTCAACCTGCTGGTGGTGGCCGACCGGGAATCGGCCGAGAATAATCAAACCAAGTACCAGCGCGAATCGCGCGGAAGGGTGCAGGACTTAAACACCAAAATAGCGTTGGAACCCAAATTTGTGTTCACTTATTACGATAAAGGCTTTGAAGTGAGCCGCCCGGTATATTTTTCGGAATCTATGGAAAGGGCCAATCAAGAGTTAAACCTCAACTGGATATTAAAAGCGGTTAACAACGAAGCCGCGTTAAACGAATTGCAAGTACAAACGCATTTTCGCTCCATCGATAATTTCTCGCGGTTGCTGGTGCAAAATCCCAACGACGCGAAACTTTATTTCGGGCGCGGAATGGACTTTATGCTGGTTCAGGATTATGAAAACGCGCTGAGAGACATAAACAAAGCCATTGAACTGCAACCCGATTTTCTACAGTCGTATTTTGTGAGGGCAGTGATAATGTCCAAGCAGCTGGAACTCGATCCGTTATTGCCTCCCGAAACAGTTGCGCAGGAAACACCCACCGGAACAAATCCTGCCGACAGGCTGAAGGAATTGCCGCAAATAGCGAAAACAAAACTGCCGGAAGTATCTACCAAATCGTTCAAATACGATGCCATATTAAAGGATTACGAAACTATTATCAGCCTCGACCCCAATTTCATATTTGCCTACTACAACATGGCCGAAATTTACAGCCTCGAAAAAGATTACCGTGCGGCCATAGACAGTTACAGCCAGGCCATAAAAATTGAGCCGCAGTTTGCCGAAGCGTACTTCAACCGCGGGTTATCGAAACTTTCGATTGGCGAAACCGCATCGGGCTTAGACGATTTGCGTAAAGCCGGTGAGTTGGGTGTGGTGGAATCGTACAGCATTATTAAACGGATGCGGTAGCTG
>JAUNRY010000053.1 GCA_030539475.1 Bacteroidia bacterium
AAGCATTTTGCCGCAACGTTTTATCATCAATTTCGTAATCATCCCAAAGGCCTATCGAAAAAGGGAAATCGTCTTCTTGCGAAACAGGTGCTGCTTTTTTATCACCCTTGTTTCGAACTTCCGCGCTAACGCCCCAAGTTTTCAAAATATCCATCAACGTTTTTAATTTATCGTCGTCAATATCATTTTTCAAAATTAATTCAGTCATAATCAATTGAATTTTCCACAAATATATCCATCTATTCGATAATTTTGTTGTTTTATCGTTTTTTTAACTTTCTCATTGCTTTCCTGTTTTTCAATTATTGCGTATTTTTGTCGAATTATAAACGAATAATCTTAAACACGTGCCTGATTTCCCGCGAAATCTTGCCCGTGTTTTTTTGATAGAGAGCGATGAGATTTACAAAAATGCACGGAACGGGCAACGATTATATTTACGTTAACCTGTTCGAGGAAAAAGTGGAGAATCCCGAAGAAGTTGCGCGCAAATGGAGCGACAGGCATTTCGGCGTGGGCAGCGATGGGCTGGTACTCATCGGCCCGTCGGAAAGGGGCGATTTTTCGATGCGGATGTTCAATGCCGACGGCTCCGAAGCCGGAATGTGCGGCAACGCCTCACGTTGCGTAGGCAAATACGTGTACGATAAAGGGTTGACCCGAAAAACGGAAGTGGCTTTGGAAACGAAATCGGGGATGAAAATTCTTCATCTTTTTGTAAACCCGCAAACCGATAAAGTGGAACGTGTGCGGGTGAATATGGGCAAACCCATTTTAGATGCCGGCTCCATTCCGGTTAATTTGCCGTTTTCCGAAATAATCAATCACCCTTTTTGCGTTGACGACAAGGAGCACCGAATTACCTGCGTTTCAATGGGAAATCCGCACACGGTGATTTTTATGGACGGCGTGGATCGTTTGAATATCGAACAAATAGGCCCCACCATTGAAACGCATCCCGCATTTCCCAAACGCACAAACGTTGAATTTATCGAGGTTATCGATAGGAAAACACTTAAAATGCGTGTGTGGGAGCTGGGCAGCGGCGAAACACTTGCCTGCGGCACCGGCGCTTGCGCAACCGTGGTGGCGGGCGTGCTTAACGGGCTTTGCGAGCCTGTATCGGCTGTGCACACACGAGGCGGCGTTCTTGAAATTGAATGGAACCGTTCCGAGAACAATGTTTACCTCACCGGCGCAGCCGAATTTGTTTTTGAAGGTTCCGTCTGAACGATTTTAGTTCTGATAAATATAAAATTTGCACCGGCAGGCTTAAAACCGCCTGACGCTCAATATACGAATTATGTTCACCATCAACGAAAATTATCTTCAACTGAATGAAAGCTATCTTTTTAGCACGATAGCCAAAAAAATAAACGAGTTTACCCTTTCGAATCCCGAAACCGATATCATCCGCTTGGGCATTGGCGATGTAACGCTTCCGCTCCCGCCTTCGGTGGTGGATGCGCTGCACAAAAGCGTGGATGAAATGGGGCGGAAAGAAACGTTTCGCGGTTACGGGCCTGAGCAAGGGTACGGATTTCTTCGGGAAAAAATTGCCGAAATCGATTTTCAAAAGCGCGGGATTTCCGTTTCTGCCGATGAGATTTTCGTGAGCGACGGCTCCAAAAGCGACACCGGAAACATTCTCGACATCCTTGGCGAGCAAAACAGCGTGGCGCTTGCCGACCCCGTTTATCCTGTTTACCAAGACACCAACGTGATGCGTTTGGGAGCCGATAACCGGCTTATCTTACTGCCCTGCACCGCCGAAAATAATTTTTTGCCGCAATTGCCGACGGAAAAAATCGACATCATTTACTTGTGTTACCCCGACAACCCCACCGGAACGGTAATGACAAAACCGCAACTGAAACAATGGGTGGATTATGCGTTGGAAAACAGGAGTTTAATTTTATTTGACGCGGCTTACGAAGCGTTTATTACCGAAGACGATATTCCGCGCAGCATTTTCGAAATAGAAGGAGCCGAACAGTGCGCCATCGAATTCCGCTCTTTCTCCAAAAATGCCGGTTTCACCGGTTTGCGATGCAGTTATGCCGTGGTTCCCAAATCCCTGAAAACCCATACCGCCGACGGGCGCGAAGTGTCGCTGCACGGTTTGTGGAACAGGCGCCAATCCACCAAATTCAACGGTACGCCGTATATCGTGCAGCGCGCTGCCGAAGCCGTTTATTCGCCCGAAGGGCAAAATGAGATCCGCGAAATGGTGGATTATTATATGCAAAACGCGGCCATTATCCGCAGCGCGCTTTTATCGAAAGGCTGGCCGGTTTTCGGCGGAGTAAATTCCCCGTACGTGTGGTTCAAATGCCCGGGAACCGATAACTCGTGGCGCTTTTTCGACCGGTTGCTGCACGAATGCCATATCGTGGGCACTCCCGGAGTAGGCTTCGGCGCCTACGGCGAAGGCTATTTCCGGCTGTCGGCCTTCAACAGCCTCGAAAAAACCCGCGAAGCGGTGAGGAGAATAGAAAGGTGGGAGGTGTAATTTTGTCATTCTCTCATTTTTTCCTATTTTTGTTAACCTAAAAAACCATTATCAATGAAACAAAGACTCGTCCTTTTCTTTTTGTGCTTTGCGGCGTTGGCAAGCGCACAGCAAAAACCGTCGCAGCAATGGCTCGACCAAAAGTTTTCGATGTTCATCCATTTCGGGCTTTATTCCGTTTATGGCGGCGTGTACGACGGCAAACCCGTGGAACGCGGATACAGCGAACAAATTCAGTCGTTTGCCGGAATTTTCAGCGATTGGTATGCCAATACCGCCAACCAATTCAATCCCACCCAATGGAACGCCGACGAAATTGTGCAATTGGCAAAAGATGCCGGAATGCGCTCCATTGTTTTCACTTCGAAGCACCACGACGGTTTTTGTATGTACCACTCGCAATACACCGATTTCAATATCGTGGACGCCACGCCTTACGGCCGCGACTTGATGAAAGAATTGGCGGATGCCTGCGCCCGCGGCGGAATCGAATTTTCGGTTTACTATTCGCTTATCGATTGGAATTTTCCGCAAGCTTATCCCATTTCGAGCCACAATGCAGACCCCATTACACCGGAACATTACGCTTTCAACTTGAAACAGGTGGAAGAAATAATGACCAATTACGGCGAAATTTCCGAAATTTGGTTCGATATGGGTTCACTCACACCGGAACAGAGCAAAGGATTGTATGATTTAGTTACTCGCCTGCAACCGCAATGTATGATTAGCGGCCGGTTGGGAAACGATTATGTGGATTTTGCCGTGATGGCCGACAACGAGTATCCCGATTATAAGTTGGATATCCCGTGGCAAACGGCCGCCTCTATGTTCGATGAAACGTGGGGGTATCGTTCGTGGCAAAAACGGGGAGAAGTTCAGCCGAAAGTGGAAGAAAAAATCGCCAGTTTAATACAAGTTATCAGCCGCGGCGGAAATTACCTGCTCAATATCGGCCCTCGTGGCGATGGTTCGGTGGTGGAGTTTGAGCGCGATGTGTTGCTGGGTATCGGAGAATGGGTGAAAGCCAATGCCGAAGCCATTTACGGCACGCGTGCCAATCCGTTGAATCATCCGTTTCACGGTTTCGATGCAACGGCGAAAGGCGATGCCATTTATTTCTTTGCTCCACGCGGCGAAGAAAACCGGTTGCAGAAAATCCTGACTTCCCAGCCTTTCAAGACCGAAGTTTCATCACTTGGCAACACAAACAACGCTCCTTTCACGGTTTTTATAGCAACCGGATTTGAGGTTAAACCGGAAAACGTGTTGGCGCGGAACACGGTGCTCACGCCGCAAAACGCGACACCTGTTTTCGGCCATTCGAGCCTGAATTATTACGCCGGATACAAAAGTTTAACCGGATACGATTGGGCTTTTCGCTCCGGTAAACGGCAAATTTCGCCCCAAATTATGTTTTCCGACAATGAAAAAGGCCGAGAAATACAAATCGATATAGATGGAAACGAGCAAACAGTTACGTTAAATTCATCGGCACAAAAAACCGTGAGATTGCCAAAAAACGCGGTAAAATGGGGCGATTTGTACAGAAAACGATCCAGCATGGTTTTTGGGAACTTGGCTGATCTGGAAGGATTTCCGTCGATAAACACAGATGAAAACTGGCAAAAAGTAACCGATTTTAAATACGGTGCGGCAATTACGGAAAAAATTTCGCCTAAATCGGGTGTTGCATTTCTGCAGAAGATTGAATCGGCAAAAGAACAACCCATTGCCGTGGAAATTAAGAGCGGCAATGCTGTTTATATTTTACTCAACGGCGAATACATAACGGCGCATTTCTCACCCAACCGGGTAACATCCGATGAGGAAACCGTTTTTCTTCCGTTAAAAAAAGGAGAGAACCAACTTGTAATTGTATTTTACAACGGGTTCGATACGGCGTTTTCATACAGAATAAATCCATTGGAACAATGGACGGTTTATACCCAAAACCTGTCGCCCGTGAAATTGGATACGGAAAAGGAATTTCACTCGATATCTGTTCGCGATCCTCGTCCAATTTCAAGCGTAGCTCCGTTGCGGATGAATAATATACAAATCAGGTTTTAAATCATTCCCCACTCTTTCGCTTTCTGCACCAGGTTCACGGTTTTATTCACCTCGAATTTCTGCATCAGGCTTTTCCGGTGGCTATCCACGGTTACGGCGCTGATAAACATTTTTTCGGCAATTTGGGCGGTGGTGAGTCCGGTGGAGAGGTATTTCAACACTTCTTTTTCGCGTTTGGTAACCGGAGGTATTTCGGTGAGTTCCTGTTTGGTGATGGAGGCGAGAATTTTCTGCGCTTCTTTTCCGAAATGAAGGTTTCCGTCCACAATGTTTCGGATGGCTTTTTCAATGTCATTGGTGGAGGCACTTTTCAACAGGTATCCCGAAGCGCCGCTGTGTAGCATCCTCAGAATAATGCTTCGTTCGTTGAAGTTGCTTAATCCCAATATTTTAATGTCGGGATACTCTTTCTTGATTTCCGCACATAAATCCAGTCCGCTGCCGTCGGGTAAACTGATGTCGAGCAGCAAAATATCGGCGGAAGTAGTTTTCAGCAACTCGCGCAGTTCCTGTGCCGAATGAGCCGTTGCAATAATGGATAAATCGTCCTTTTGGTTGATAAAGCTGTTCAATCCTTCGGCAATGAGCGGATGGTCGTCGCAAACGATGATTTCAATCGGTTTCATATCAGGCATTCAATGTTGATGGAAGTTCCGTTTCCGGGAGATGAATCGATGTTTATTTTCCCGTTCAGGTATTTCACACGCGTTTCTATATTGTTTAAACCCATATTTCGTTGGTTTGTTTGCGGATCGAACCCTTTTCCGTTGTCTTCGATGGCGATGAGCAGCAAACCGTTCTCCACCGTGCATTGAAGAAAAATGGCGGACGCATCGGCGTGTTTTACCGCATTATTCACCAATTCCTGCACAATTCTGTAAATGGATAGCTGCTTGTTTCTATCCGTGATTTCCGCTAAATTACTGGCGTAATAATCGATTTTGGTGCTTGCCGTTTGCAGATTTTGCACAAAATCCCGAAGCGCGGCATCCAACCCATACTGCACGAGCGATACCGGCATCAGGTTGTGCGAAAGGGTTCGGATATCGGATACCGTTTCTTCGAGTTGAGAGACTGCTTTTTGCAAGCTGTTGTCGTGATTGGTTTCAATGGCGTTTTCCAAGTTGATTTTTATCCCTGTGAGTTTTCCGCCCAATCCGTCGTGAAGTTCACGGGCTATGCGCGAGCGCTCCTGTTCGTTTCCTTCCATCAGCGCTTTGGAAATTTCGGCTTCTTTTTTCTGTTCCAACGAAATGAGCTCTTGTTGTGCTTGTTTTTTCTTTTGTTTGGATGCATAAATATAAAATGCCAACAACAAAAGCGCGAACGAAATGCTGCTTAGGGCAATGGTTTGATGCAATTTGGTTTTGTTTTCGAGCGTCAATATTTTCTTTTCGCTTTCCGATTGATTGTATTGAGTTTCGAGCTGATTAATATTCATTTTTTGATTCCGGTTGTAAATGCTGTCTTTTAGTAATATGGTTTCTTCCAACAAATTATAAGCCGATTGGAAATTTCCTAATTTGCCTTCTATCTCCGCAAGCCTGTCTGTAATGACTGCTTTGTTATCAACGACATTGCTGATGTATCTGTTATTGATAAGCTCCTCGGAAAGTTTTTTAGCGCCTTCAAAATCACCTGTTTTTATTAGAATGTTTATTAAATGATCCACAATTTCAGCATAAAGATAATCGAGCTTTAAATGTTTAGCTATTTTCATTCCTTCATTTGAGGCTTCAATTGCTTCATTCGTTTCGTCCATTAAACTGTGATACTTGGCTTTCGTTTCATAATAAAACGGCACAGAACTCAAATAATGTATATCGTCTTTTACCCGTTGAAACCATTTTTCTACTTTTGCCATTGTTTGAGCACACTTTTCAGTATCCGGCTGGTTACAATAAGTTTTTATTAATCTGAGATATATGGAAAATAGGATGGAATTTTCTTTATTATTCTCTTCGAGCAACTGAATAGCATTTTGATAATATTCTATTGATTTTTCATATTGTGCTTGGTTGTAAAAAGATACACCCACATTCATATAATATCGTGCTAATTTACTTATGTCTCCCGTTTTCTTAATATAAGGGATACTCTTATTTAACAGAATATCCACGTAAGCATCCTGGTTTCCTTTGTATTGCTCCAATAATCCGTAGCTATTCCACAAGCGTGCCCGGTAATTATAGGCTTTTTCCGTATCCGATTTTTTTAATTTCTCTTCGGCGCGCATATAAAATTCCTGCTTTCTATCGCTTTCTTTTTCAGCAATTACTGTTCCGGTGTAATAAAGAAGAATCCCTTGATGCAAATCGTCTTTTTTATCAATCAACAAGGCCGCAGAATCAAGCATTGCGAAGGCTTCAACGCTATCTTTTCTCGCCCAATAAACCGCTAACCGGAAATAAAAATCGGCTTTTTCGATTTTTGTTTTTGCTTTTTTCAATTCCAACGACAAACTGTCAGGATAACTGTTTTGTGCATTCAATCCCTCCCACAAAAACAGGAAAATACTAAGTATCAGTAATGGGCGCATAGTTGACTTTTTTAATTATTTCTCCACAAATATATATACAGATGAGGCGAAAATCCAAATTATTTAGACTCATTCTAAAAAAATCCCCCGAAAGGGGGAGAAAAAAATCCCTGTTTTGGGGAATTGTGCAGTTGTATTGCAGGCTGTAATTTTGCATCGGACAAAATAATAAATTTAAACTCAAAAAAATGAAGAAATCAATTTCAATGTTTTTGTTATTAGCCGGATTTCTCTTGTCGATATCCTGCTCAAAAGATGAAGTTTCCGAGCAAGACCCTATTATTGGGCAATGGAAACTGCAACGTATCACCGCCGGAAATGAGGGTGTGGATGTAAATGATTTGCCCTGTTACGGACAATCAACATTAAACGTAACAAAATCTGAAATGACGTTGTTGTTGAAAAGCCCCGAAGACGGAGGGGACTCGTGTATTACAGATTCCTCTTCGTTTGGATGGGTAAAAAACGGCAATTCGTATCAAGTTGTGGACGATGAGGCCGGAGAGTACATTACAATTACGCTTAACGGCGGAGATTTATTGTTAAAAGTTGCTGCCGGCGGAAATTCATCCACTTTTATATTTAGAAAATAAACAACATTAAACATTTTAAAAAAGCTACAGTTATGAAAAAAAGAATCAAATTTTTATTTTTAAGCGCCGCGTTTGTTCTCGCGCTTGGTGTATCGGCACAAACAGTTGAGCCGGCAATGTATAAATTGGGAGCAGGAATTTTAATTGATGTGGGCGATGGCGGAACAATGGTGGGGCCGCACGCTAAGTATTTCTTTACCGCCAATCACGCGGGCGAAGCGGCCGTTTTGTTTGGAAACGGAGCTACTTTTGTGCACGGCATCTATACATACAACAGCGCGTTTCCCGGCGTTAACGGACTGTCGTGGTACGTGGGAGCAGGCCCGTCGGTGGCGTTTGGCGGCGGAACCACGTTGTTCAGCCTTATGGCGCCATTGGGGGTGGAGTTTGTTATTCCCAAAGCACCCATCGCGATAAGCGTGGATTGGCGCCCCCGGTATTTCTTCTACGAAAACGAAACGTATTTCGATGCTTCGCGCTTCGGGCTCGGTTTGCGGTACACTATTAATTAATAACCATTTAGAATTTAAAAACAGTGAAAAAAATAATTTTTATAACAATTATCGGGTTGCTGATTGGTGTGTCGGGAGCGAATGCACAAAGTTTTCTCGATAAGCTCGACAAAGCTGTAAATCAGATTGACAGGGCCTCAAAATCGGCAGATAAAGCTTCCAAAACAGGCAACAAGGTATTATCGTTGTTGGGAGGAAAAGATAAAAGTGCGGATAATCAAACCGTTTTGCAAATATCCGGAATCGATCTCGCCGCGTTGAAAAATTTAAACGGTATCGTGGAATCGGTTAAAGGCGTGAGTGCAACAAAAATGAAGTTTAACGCTGCCAAATCTGTCATCACCGTACAGCATTCCGGCGCTACAGAAGATCTTTTGGCCAACATTCAACAAGCATCGAAAGATATTTTCGGCGACGAGCACGTAACGGCTTTGGAAGAAGGGTTGATTGAAATTCAATTAAAATAAATTTAAACAAATCAACGAACAGTAAAATGAGAAAATTTCATCCGTTCTTTACCATCGGATCAGCAGGAATGATAATAACTGCCTGCCTTCATATATTTTTAGCATTATACTTATCATTGACCTCAGTTCACGCTACTTTTCTCATTCTTTATCCGGTATTCTTTACTTTTTTGATAGTAGGAGTTGTTCTCACAGTTAAAAATAAAAAGAATAGTGTATAAAGAAAAAAGTAAACATATTTGATATATAAATGACAAACTTAATTAAAATAAAATGAACCATATAAATTATAATCAGATGAAAAAAATAATATTATTTGCTGCTTTAATAGCAGGTTTGTTGACAGGGGTTTCGTGTTCAAAAGACGATGGCCCGACAGCATCCAAGGGAAAAAGAGCTAAATTTACCATCTCGGCTCCCGGACTTACCGATGGAGATATTGCTATGTATATGTTCACAGCGAGTATGAATGGACAAGTTGCAGGCACTTCCTGGAAGATAAACGGAGTAACACAAGATAATCAGGGAGTTATTCGAATTGAAAATGAACATTTGATGGGTGATAAAACAGTAATTGTAGAAACCACAAAACCTCTTGATAATATTATCGTTACGTTTGGGGGAAGTAGTGATGAAACTCCTTATACAATTAAGTTAAAGGCCGAAATTAACGGAAAAGTAGAAAATGACATTTCCGATGTTGTAACTCAAACTTATACTAAAAATTTAAATTATTAAGTTTCCTTTTCATTCTATTCACACCTGCCTTTCTTTAAAGTTTCATAAGTTAATATTCAATCGAAAGGTTTGTATGATGGGAAGAGAGAGCATCGAAGCGATTTGATGCTCTCTTGTTTTATATTTCAGCCGTCATTTGCTATCTTTGTCGTTTAAAAATTCACCGCAATGAAACCTCTATTTATACAATATCCCAAATGCGGCACGTGCCGCAAAGCCGCCAAATGGCTTAACGACAACAACGTGGCCGTAACTTCGCGCCACATTGCAGAAGACAATCCAACCGCAGAAGAACTTTCGGCGTGGATTGATAAAAGCGGGCTGCCCGTTCAGAAATTCTTCAACACATCGGGACAGGTGTATAAACAAAACAACTTGAAAGATGTTGTAAAAACAGCATCGCGCGAAGAATTGATAACATTATTGGCAAGCAACGGAATGTTGGTAAAACGCCCGATTGTGGTAGCTGATGATTTTGTGCTGGTGGGATTTAATGAGGAGGAGTGGAAAGAAAAGTTGGCACGCGAAGAGTAACGCGCAGAGTGCGCTAAGAAAATGCAGAGGACACAAAGCTATTATTCTCCGCGTTCTCTGCGTGACCTCTCTGCGCACTCCGCGTGAAATAAAAACATAGGAGATAAATGGAAAAACTTGAAAACAAAGTTTCGGCAGACATATTGGATTGTTCCATAGAAATACATCGGACACTTGGACCCGGATTATTGGAATCTGTATATGAACGATGTTTGGCTTACGAGTTAAGAAAAAGAGGACACTCAGTTTTGGGTCAACTGCCCATTCCATTGCAATACAAAGAACTAAATTTTGATATGGCCTTTCGGCTTGATATGCTGGTAGATGACTGTGTTATTGTAGAGGTAAAAGCTGTCGAAAATTTGGCTCCCGTTCATTTCGCACAAACATTTACCTATTTGAAAATGACAGATAAGCGATTGGGATTGCTCATCAATTTTAAAACAAAACTTTTAAAGGATGGCTTCCACCGTATTGTAAACAATTTATAGCTAAATAACGAAAAAGCTGAACGCTTTCACACTGAAAAGACAACGTTTGGCACGCTTAGATTGCAAAGAAAACGCTGAGCTCTTAAAGCAATTTTTCTCTGTGCTCTCTGCGAAATCTCTGTATCCTCCGCGTGAAATAAAAATAATGAAAATAGCCAATATAGAATTTCATACAAAATATCCCGTCTTTCTCGCGCCGATGGAAGACGTTACCGATATCGGTTTCCGGTTGCTTTGCAAGCAATTCGGTG
>JAUNRY010000317.1:0-662 GCA_030539475.1 Bacteroidia bacterium
TTGTCAATGTTTGGTTCTTCAAATCTGTTGTGTTCGTGAACGTCTTCAAAGGCTTTTTGAATTTCTTCAAAACCTGTAATTGTCAAGTCATTTGCAGTTAAGTCATAAAAGTCCGATAACCATTCCCAATCTTTCAAACTGTAATTTTCAAATGAAAAAAGGTCAATATACCAGCGGTCATAGTTGATTGTAAATCCATTCATTTCACAATAGTATGCAGCGGGTCTAATTTCCTTTCTAGAGCCGAATAGATTTTTTATGAAACCTTGTTTTTTCTTCAAAACTCGTCTTGTTGACTTGTCAAACTCGTCTATATGTGCTGCTAAGTCAGAAGCCAAATGCAATAAGTTCTTGTCGAGAATTTTGTGAAAGTCAGTTGTCGGAATATTTTTTAGTTCCTGTTCTGCCATAGCAATTGCTTCGTCAAGTTTTTTGCTTTCGAGAAGTTCAGATAATTTGTCCGCTAATTCAAAGTTCATCGTTTACTGTCGATTTTATAGTTGCCCATAACGCGCAAACGCGCGCAATTAAATTTCCTTTTTTGTTTTAATTATTTTACATATATCAGACGTGGAGACACGCCCGATATACACGTTTGCGCAAATGCATCTATTCGGCATTCTCTTTCGGCTGCTCATCGTCGGAGCTTTTCGCACGACGGC
>JAUNRY010000317.1:672-1880 GCA_030539475.1 Bacteroidia bacterium
GGATAGCCTGGTTGGTATCGGCGATGATTTGCGCTACGGCATCGGAAAAATGGCCGTATTTGGCGGCATCTACCAGACGCATGGCGGTGAGGATGGGCAACAGTTCGCCGTTAATAAGTTGGAGCAAGGGCAGTTTGAGTTTGTATGCCGGATCAATTGCCGCGTTTGCCGCCACGGCTTTTTCGTAGGCCACGCGTTTGCCGGTGAAATTGGTTTGCGCCGTGCGCAGGTGGGCAATGGCTTCGGCTACGCCGGGCAGTACCTCGATGTGCGGTTTGAGGGCAGGAGCCGATAAATCCATCAGCAGGGCCTCGATGTTGGAAGATTGGTCGGCATAACTTAGCTTCAGCAGTTTCGATTTGTATTTCTGCTGCACGGCATACAATGCTTTTCCGGCGGTGTTGTACGGCTCAAGCGGCATGGCTCGGTAGCCTTTCAACACGGCTGCCAGGGCGCGAAATCTTTTTTCCACTTCGGTATCAACGTCTTCCATTTCGGAGATTACGCGGTCGCGCTTGATGGCTTCCGTAATTTGGTCGGATTTGGTTTGCATTTTCGCGAACACGGGTTTCAGATACGTGTCTTCGGCCAGTGTGGATTCGCCGTGGTAAAGCACGAGCAGACGGTCTGAGGTATCGTCCACTTCGGTGGTTCGGGCATTTGTTCTTAATTTTTCCATGTTATAAAATTTTTAGATTTGTGAAATGTTTTGCAACGTCTTTTTCTTGTTTCGCTCCCGTTATTACGGGCGTGCTATCATTTAACAGGAAACCCGGGACGTATGCTTTCCATATCTTATCATTTAATCAGAGGCTCGGGACGAATGGTTTGTCCTTCTAATCATTTAATCGGAGATTCGGGACATATATGTTCTGTGTCTTATCATTTAATCGAAAGTCCGGGACGTGTGCTTTCTGCTTCTTATCATTTAATGAAAGACTCGATACACCTGCTTTCTGTCTCTTATTATTTAATCAGACCGCTGTCCAATGATTTACTTACTTTGCAAAGTTAATGTTTCTTTTTGGAAAACACCTGTTTTTTTGTGTGTTTTTTTGGACGAACGGTTTGGCTATTATTTATATGAAGACAACAAGGAGATTCCCCAGGCATCAACGCTTAAACAATCCTTAGATTTTTATTATATTACCGTATTTTTTTGTAATTTTGAGCCGTTTTTCAAAACAGATTGAAACGGATTGAAGATT
>JAUNRY010000318.1 GCA_030539475.1 Bacteroidia bacterium
AATCAAATCGTTTTGTTATGTTTACAGAAAATCAGCTTCGCCAACAATTACTGCGAAAAATAGAACAACTTCCGCCCGATAAGCTCCGGGATGTTATCGATTACATCATTTTTTTGGAAAACTCCGTAAGTGAACCGGCCGAAAAGTATATTCCTTTACAAGAACAGGGCAAGACTTCCGATGATTTTATCGATGAAGTGCTTTACACTCCCGATGAAGTTTTCAATGAACTGTACAACAGATTAGAAAAACATTACGGCGTGGATTTGAAAACATTATGAAACAACGCCAAGTTTTTATTGCCCCACGAGCCAAACACGATATTCTTGACTTGGAATACACCATAGTCAATGAATACAAGGCCCCACAAACGGCAAAAACATACGTGAAAGGATTATACGACGTTATTACCAAACTTTCAATTTACGCAGAATCCATCCGATTATCCGATAAACAAGATATTCTTCGCTTTGGTGCCACTGCCCGAAGCATTCGATACAAAAAAATGGCCATTATTTTCACCATCCACGAAAATCACGTAGTTGTGAGAGCAGTTATTCCGGCTTCACTCATCAAAAAATAAAGAACACCAATTAATTTTCTGTTACAATTTGCAAAATTACAATAAATGAGCGTGAAAACCATTTTAACGTTGAATTTATTTCGTAATTTTGTGTGGAGATTATGAAAGTAACTGTATTGAATAAATTATTTATCAAGAGATTAAGCATCAGCGAATTATTGTTGAGTTTTTGTTTTATCGCACTTCTGCTCGGTTCGTGTTCGGGTAAAAACAGAAACGCCAAAACATATTTGGCCGAAGCCGAAACAGCTTTGAATAAAGGCAACTACTCGCTGGCAAAACTTAAGATAGACAGCATAAAGGAGGTTTTTCCAACATCGTTTGACGAAATAACCGAAGGTTTTGAACTGATGCAAAAAGTGAGGATGGCGGAAAACCAACGAAACATTGTTTATTGCGACTCCATGCTTCGGGTAAATTACGAACAGTTAAGGGAGATGCTGGAAAGTTTTAATTACGCAAGAGACCCTCAATATCAGGAATTTGGCGATTACGTCCCGAAAACATATCCGCTAAACACATCTTTTTCCCAAAACGGGTTGCGCTCGGCAGTGAACGAAAGGGGGCAAATGTATATTGAAAGCGTTTTATCGGGTACGTCTCTCAAACACAATAAAATAAAGGTTTCCACGCGCGACGGATCGTTTGCCGAGTCGCTTCCCGTTACTACCGACGGGCTTAATTATCGCTTCTCTACACTCGGCGGCACGTATGAAATTGTACGCTTTGCCGGAAACGACGACAATGGCGTAGCCAAATTTATTTACACTTTTAAAGACGAACCGCTAACGCTGACTTTCACCGGAAACCGGAACCATGCCATACCTTTGCCGCAGGCCGCCAAAAAGGCCATTGCGCAATCGTTTGAACTTTCTACTCTTTTGCTCGACATTGAATCCTTGAAATACGAGAAAGGCCGAAGCGAAGCATTGATTAAATACCTGCAAAGCCGGTAGAGACACAGCGCGCTACGTCTCAGCAATACCATCCCGCCGGTCAAATCCTGTAAATTCTGTCGCAATAGTTGGCAACTTCAGCGTGATGCGTAATAAACAACACCGTTCGATCGGCGATGTGTGTTTTCAAATTGGCCAGAAATGTTTTCTCGGTATCGATATCCAACGCCGAGGTGGCTTCGTCTAACAACACTATTTTCCCCGGCCGCAGCAACGAACGGGCGATAGCAATGCGCTGCGCCTGCCCTTCCGAAACACCGGTGCCGCCCACGCCCAGCGCCGTATCGAGCCCTTGGGGCAAATCCAACACAAAGTTTGCGGAAGCAATTTCAAGAAC
>JAUNRY010000054.1 GCA_030539475.1 Bacteroidia bacterium
CCGACATAATGGATTTAGGAATTCATTTATGACTATGAGTACGATGTATCCGAAATTTTCCAAAACGACGGATGGAGATATCGTTATTATGTAGCATAGGCTCCTGAAAAAAATATCTCATCTTTGCGTAATAAAAATGTATGGATATGAATTGGAAAAAGAAAAACAGGATGAGTTTGATTTTGGTGATATTGGCAATAGCCCTGGTAGGAGGCGCCTTAATATATTTCTTAAACAGGGATAAACAAGATGCTGCAGAACCGGTTACCGAAAGGTTGGATATTCCTTTTCGGAAACAAGGCAGCCTGGCCTTTTTATCTGCCGCCGGCAACGACACCATCTCCGTTATCGATATTGAAGTGGCAGACAATAATCAACGCCGTGCCCGTGGCTTGATGTACCGAAATTCGCTTCCGGCCGAGGCCGGCATGTTGTTTATTTTCGATGTGGAGGAAATTCAGGGTTTCTGGATGAAAAACACATACATTCCGCTCGATATGCTTTTTGTAAATGCCAGCAAGGAAATTGTTACCATACATGCCAACACAACGCCTATGCGCGAATGGAACTACGCCTCAACACAACCGGCGTTGTACGTGGTGGAAGTGAACGCTGGATATTGCGCTCAAAACAACATATCGGAAGGGGATAAAATTGTTTTTGAGCGATAAAAGACTCAGCACAAATCATACTCATCAACAATCAGTTGATGTCTTAAAATCCGCCATTCACGGTTTCATACAATTGCTTACTGCATGAGTAAGGCAATTTTAGTTGTCGGTCTTCTCAAAAACTTTGTGGAAAATAGTTCCCGATGCTTGTGCCGCAGGCATCACCACCATATCGTTGATGTTTACGTGCGGCGGGCGCGACACGGCAAACCAAACACAATCGGCAATATCGGCGGCAACGAGGCATTCGTAGCCTTCATAAACTTTGCACGCACGGTCTTTGTCGCCGTGAAAACGAACGATGGAAAACTCCGTTTCTACCGCCCCGGGACAAATTTGCGTAACGCGCACATTGTGCGGCACCAAATCGATGCGCATGCCTTTGCTAAGCGCGTCCACGGCGTGTTTGGTGGCGCAATATACGTTTCCGTTGGGATAAACTTCTTTTCCGGCAATGGAGCCGATATTAATAATGTGTCCGTTTTTACGCGCAACCATTCCGGGTGAAACGGCGCGGGTTACGTAGAGCAAGCCTTTCACGTTGGTATCTATCATCCGGTTCCAATCGTCGGTGTCGCCCTCTTGCAATGTGCTTAAACCCGCTGCCAGTCCGGCATTGTTTACCAACACATCAATATTTTTCCACTCATCGGGCAGGTTGCCGATGGCATTTTTCACATCGGTTTCGTTTCGCACATCAAAACAACGCGTGAGCACACGAACATTTCGTTCTTCGAGTTTGTTTTTTAGGATAGTTAAGCGTTCGTCGCGGCGTCCGGTAATAATCAAATCGAATCCGTTTTCGGCAAATTTCAGCGCTGTGGCTTCTCCAATACCGGATGTGGCGCCGGTGATTAATGCTATTTGGGGCATAATTTTATGTATTTTATTTAGATATTTTCAAAATTACATCAAAAATATCAAGCAGGAGTATTTTCTCTGAAAAAAATCGTATTTTTACGAATTGAAATGAAGCAAACTTAAAAACAACAGGTATGGAAGAAAAATTTATTACCGTTAAAACATTCAACTTTCCGGGCGATGTACCGGTTGTGCAATCGTTCATGGAAATGAGGGGCATTAAAGTATTTATGAAAAATCTGGTTTCGAACAGATTAGCCTACACCCTTGGAGACATAGAAATGCAGGTAAAAGAATCGGATTACGAAGCTGCCAAAAAAGCGCTTATCGAAGGCGGATTTGCCCAAACAGAAGATTTTATTTTATAATTCAACCTCATAATCAGCGAAATAACTGTATGATTAACAACAGTCCACCGCCTAAAAAGAAAGAATACAAGTACATACTGATCGTTTTCTTGATTTTTCTGGGCTTTATTCTTTTCAAGGAATTGCGGCTCTATTTGAGCGGCTTTTTAGGAGCTGCCACGCTTTACGTGCTCTTGAAAGGGCAAATGGCATATCTGGTGGAAAAAAAGAACCTGAAAAAAGGCCTTGCCGCGGCCATTATTACAATGGAAGCCCTGCTTTTGTTTTTGGGGCCGCTCACCGGAATAGCTTTTTTGGTTATCGATACGGTATCGGGCATTTCGGTCGACCCGAAAGAATTGATAGATAGCTTTAGTAATTTTATGGAGATGCTGGAACAGAGACTCGGGTTTCCGATTTTTACGCCCGAAAACCTGTCGGGACTTCCACAAATTGGAGGAAACATCCTGCAAGTACTCGGCTCAAGTATTTACTCGTTGTTAATTAACTCTATATTTGCTCTTTTCACCCTGTACTACATGCTCACAAACTACGAAGGTTTCGAGAAAATGGTAAAAGAAATTCTGCCTTTTAAAGAAGAAAACAAGCAAATACTGGGAGAAGAAACCAAACTTATTATTGAGGCAAACGCTATCGGGATACCGCTTTTAGCTATCATTCAGGGATTTTTTGCATATTTAGGCTACATGTTTTTTGGAGTGGACAACGCGCTACTTTACGCTGTGTTAACAGGCGCCACATCCATAATCCCCATTTTGGGAACCGCCATTGTGTGGGTTCCTATAGCCTTGAGCTTTTTGCTGAGCGGCGATGTATCAAACGGAATATTTTTGGCACTTTACGGACTCATCATTATCGGTGGAGTGGATAATGTTGCCCGTTTCCTGCTGCAGAAAGTGCTGGCCGATATTCACCCGTTAATTACCATTTTTGGAGTAATAATCGGGATTCCCATGTTCGGGTTCTGGGGTGTGATATTTGGCCCGCTCTTGTTGTCGTTGTTCGTGCTTTTCTTCAACATGTATCGTCATGAATACGTTCCGGGCTCTTCGGCAGAACCTCGCGTTACTACCCGCATGAAAGAAAGAAAATTAAAGATTCCCGGTTACAAAAATGTAAATAAATGACATCGATTATACAAAACAGAGCCATGTTTACCTTTACATTGTTTCTGTTTCTTGTTGTTACGTTCGGCTGCAACCAAAAAAAACACCAACCCGCGGATAACCTTTCAACCGGTTCTTCCGGAACGAAATACGCGAAAGGCTTTCAAATAACCGCTTTCGAAAACTACAAACGAGTTGTTATTTATAATCCGTGGGATGCAGACAAAGCGAAACCTTTTGCGGTTTACTACCTTTGCGAAAACGATTCCATAAGCGTACCCGATGACGGTATGAGGCTGAAAATTCCGTTGAACTCGATGGTAGTAAACACGTTTTCGTATTTTGAATTTCTGCGACAATTGGATGAGTTAGACAAAGTTATCGGCGTTACCGATGCTCCGCGAATCTACAATTCTGCTATTTTACAGAAAATTCAAGAAAAGGAAATTCAGAATTTGGGCGACCCTTTTACTCCGAATGTAGAAAAAACGCTGATGCTGAGACCGGACGCCATCATCAAATCGGCTTACGCGCAACAGGACACTTATAACGAACGGCTGCTTAATGCGGGCCTGCCGATTATTTATTCGCTGGAGTGGATGGAAAATTCGCCGCTCGCCCGTGCCGAGTGGATTAAACTAATAGCGGCTTTTTTCGGTAAAGAATCCGTGGCAGACAGTATTTTCAACGACATTGAATCGCGCTACATAGCTAAAAAAGATATTGTTGAGAATTTACAACAAAAAACAACCGTTCTTGCCGGAGATAATTTTCAAAACACGTGGTATGTTCCCGGCGGGAAAAGTTTTAACGCCAACTTGTTTTCCGACGCGGGATTGGATTATTTTTACAAAGACAACGCTGAAAGCGGAAGCATTGGGTTGGATATTGAATCGGTGCTCACTCAATTCGGCAGCGCCGATTTCTGGTTCGGTTGTGAAGCGGACACTTACGATGAACTGGCACGGAAAGACAAGAAATATTTATTGCTGAAATCGGTAAAGAACCGGCAGGTTTTTAATAATCGGAGACGGACAACGCCATCGGGCGGAAACGATTATTTTGAGAGCGCCATTGCGCATCCCGATTTGATTTTGTCGGACCTGATAAAAGCCGTTCATCCCGAACTTTTGCCGGAAGCCGAGTTTACGTATAATAAACCTCTGGAATAAAACAGTTTACTCTCGATTTGAAAAACAAAAAGCACATATTTCTAATTTTAATTATCCTGCTGATCGTTGTTTTCGTAGCAGATATCTTTACCGGAAATGCCAAAATCTCCTTTTCCGAAGGAATAAATGCACTTTTTGGAACTTCGGGAAATGAAATCACCGATGAGATAATTTTCAACTACCGGCTTCCTAAAGCGCTCACTGCCCTTTTGGCAGGTTCCGCATTATCGGTTGCGGGCTTGCTGATGCAAACACTTTTCCGCAATGCGCTCGCCGGCCCCGATGTGCTGGGAGTAAGCGCCGGAGCCGGTTTGGGTGTGGCTCTGCTCACTTTATTAGCCGGAACATCGTTGTATCCTGCAATTGCATCACTCGGAAGCATGGCGCAGGTTGTGGTGGCCATATCGGGCGCCGCACTTGTTTTGTTGTTGATTCTCGGCGTTTCGGCAAGAATTAACGATTCCGTTACCATATTGGTGTTGGGCATGATTTTCGGTTATGTGGCAAGCGCGGCCATCACCATTCTGCAAAGTTTTGCCGACCCCGATTCGCTGAAAGTTTTTGTAACGTGGACTTTTGGAAGCCTCGGAGCCGTAACCTGGGATAAAATGCCGATTCTTTTCATGCTTGCCCTGGGCGGAATTGCCGTGGTTTTTTTCTTGCAAAAATCGTTAAACAGCTTGTTGCTGGGTGAAAAATACGCCGTCAGTATCGGGCTGAACGTAAAACGGGTACGGCTAATCATCATAGTCATCACCGCGATAATCACCGGAGCCATAACTGCATTTACCGGGCCCATCGCCTTTATAGGAGTAGTTATTCCGCATTTTGCCCGAAGTTTTTTCGGCACCGTTAACCACCGGACCATTATCCCCGCCACCTTACTTCTGGGCGGTATTTTACTTATTGTCTGCGACATAATTTCTCAACTCCCCATCTCCAACCGCACATTGCCCATCAATGCCGTAACGGCCGTTTTTGGCGCTCCCATGATTGTTTGGATTGTACTGAAACGGAAGAAACTATAATTTTTTCTGTTTTTTTTTGCCGGAATTGCTAATTTTTCATGAACAATTTCAGCAAGAATTTGTTTCAAGTAAGAATTATTCTTTATTAGGAATTATATGCATTTAGATATCCAAGATATTCAGGAAGTTTTAAAAGAAAAAGGCCTGAAAGTAACCCCCCAGCGACTGGGTGTGCTGGAAGCGATTTACACATTGCGTAATCATCCTACGGCTGAACAGATTATCGATTTTATTCACAAAAAGCACCCCAGCATTGCGATTGGGACGGTTTACAAAACGCTCGACACTTTTGTCAAGTACGGCGTAGTGCGTAAAATTTTAACAGACGGTGATGCAATGCGGTACGACAGTATCCTGAAGCATCACCACCACATACACAGCGAAGACAACAATGAAATTCGCGATTACGTGAATGAAGAGCTGGACGAGCTTTTAAAACAGTATTTCGAAAAAAACGCCATCGAAGGCTATGAAATAAATTCTATAACGCTGCACATCAGCGGAAAACCATTAATCAACAAAAATTCTCACAATTAAAAACAAAAATAAACATTATGAAAACAATTGAATTTACAGGACTCGAAAACGTACAAAACATCACTCAAGGATTACAACAATTATTAGCTGATTTACAAGTACATTACACCAATTTAAGAGGTTACCACTGGAACATAAAAGGCAAGGATTTTTACTTTCTTCACGAAAAATTCGAAGAAATGTACGACGATACCGCCGCCAAAGTTGATGAAGTTGCCGAAAGGATTCTGATGCTGGGAGAAACTCCGGTTCATACTTTTAGCCAATACCTTAAAACAGCCCAAGTGAAAGAAACCGGCGTGGTGGCAAACGGTAACGAAGCGGTTAAAAATATTCTCGACACATACAAACACCTTATCGCGTCAGAAAGAGCGTTGGTGGAATCGGCTTCCGAAATTGGCGATGAAACCACCGTAGCCCTCCTGAGCGATTACATAAGCGGACAGGAAAAAGAAGTTTGGATGCTAACTTCGTTTTTGTCTTAATTTAAATTCATAAGAAATTAAGTTCTACCCAATTATTTATACCACCAATAATTTATTTTATGAATGCAGAAGAATTAAAAAGAAAGAAAGACAAAGAAAATCAGCAACCGATGACAACCGTTGCCGGAGCTCCTGTTGGAAACAATCAAGACTCCATGACAGCCGGCCCGCGCGGGCCCATGATGCTGCAAGACGTGTGGTTTCTGGAAAAACTCGCCCATTTCGATCGCGAAGTTATTCCCGAACGACGCATGCACGCCAAAGGCTCCGGCGCGTTCGGAACATTTACCGTTACGGACGATATTACGCAGTACACACGCGCCAAAATTTTCTCCGAAATCGGTAAAAAAACCGAAATGTTTGTTCGCTTTTCTACCGTTGCCGGTGAGCGTGGCGCCGCCGATGCCGAAAGGGACATCCGCGGTTTTGCCATGAAATTTTACACCGAAGAAGGCAACTGGGATCTGGTTGGAAACAACACGCCGGTATTCTTTTTCCGCGATCCGCTGAAATTTCCCGACCTGAATCACGCCGTTAAACGCGATCCGCACACAAACCTGCGCAGCCCCAACAACAACTGGGATTTCTGGAGCAGCCTTCCCGAAGCGTTGCATCAGGTAACCATCACCATGAGCGACCGGGGAATATCTCGCACCTACCGCCACATGCACGGATTCGGAAGCCATACTTACAGTTTTATCAATGCCGACAACGAAAGATTTTGGGTGAAATTCCATTTCGTTACTCAGCAAGGCATCGAAAACCTTACCGATCAGGAAGCCGCCGAATTGGTGGGCACGGATCGGGAAAGCCACCAGCGCGATTTGCTTGAAGCCATCGGAAACGGTAATTTCCCAAAATGGAAGATGTTCGTTCAGATAATGACCGAAGAGCAGGCCGAAAACATGCCGTACAACCCGTTCGATTTGACAAAGGTTTGGTACAAAGGCGATTTCCCGTTGATTCCCGTGGGCGAGTTCGAACTGAACCGCAACCCCGACAACTATTTCCAAGACGTTGAACAAGCCGCTTTCAATCCCGCCAACGTAGTTCCCGGAATCGGGTTCTCGCCCGACAGGATGTTGCAAGGCCGCTTATTCTCCTACGGCGACGCGCAACGCTACCGCCTGGGCGTAAACCACCACCAGATTCCGGTGAATATGCCCAAAGCAGCCATGCACACGTACAATTCCTTCCATCGCGACGGACAAATGCGAGTGGACGGAAACCGCGGTGCATCTTTGCATTACGAGCCCAACAGCTACAACGTATGGAATGAACAACCCGAACACGACGAGCCGCTACAGAAAGTGAACGGCGACATAAAACGCTGGAATTTCCGCGAAGACGACGACAATTACTACGAACAACCCGGAAAATTGTTCCGTCTTATGACTCCCGACGCGCAACAACGGTTGTTCGAAAATACAGCTCGCAATATGAACGGTGCGGAGGAACACATCAAAATCCGCCATATCGGAAACTGTTTCAAAGCAGACCCCGCTTATGGCAGAGGTGTGGCCGATGCTTGCGGTATTACGTACGAAAAGGCAGGAATAAATTAAAAACCATGTCTCCTACTTTAGAAGCGGCTTTCCTGAACAGAGAGCCGCTTTTTGTTGTTTTGTTATAAAGAAACGGCTCAGGTGTTGCTTAGCCAATGGTTATTAGCATTGCGTTGAACTCACCGGCAGGAGTTAATGCCCAACATTCTTGATACTGCCGGGAAAAATTATTTCTTTCAGTATTGCCTATTTCGCGAGCATTAACCAAATTTATTGGCATTGTTTTTGTTATTATAGTAATAAAAAAACTATATTTGTAATCTACTATTTAGAATTTAGAAGATAAGGAAGTTAATAAATGGATAATAATTTTTCTCAGAAAGTCAGGGACATCATGGCATACAGCCGTGAGGAAGCCGAAAGACTGCAAAACAATTACATCGGCCCGGAACATTTGATGCTGGCGATACTTCGCGATGGCGACGGAATGGCTATTCAAGTGCTTCAGGACTTCGATGTTGACATAAAACATTTAAAAAATTATATCGACGACCGGTTTCGCCAGATTCAGGAACCGTACGACGGAACACGCGAATTGGTTATCAACAAAAGCACCGAAAAAACGCTAAAAATGAGCATATTGGAAGCAAGGTTAACGAAAAGCACGGAAACCGACTCGGAGCATCTTTTGCTGGCGTTGCTGAAAGACAAAAATACGCCTATTAATGACATTCTGGCACAGTTTAAAATCGATTACTCCAGTGCATTTCTATATGTGAAAAGCATTTTGGAAGCTCGCGCAGAGGGTGCAACAACAGATTCTCCGAGCATGGGGCCCAACTTCACCGATGATGATGAAGACGAACCCGGCGGAAAATCGTCTTTCAACCCGGGAGGGCAACAAGGCAGCCAGTCGCAGGCAAAAAGCCCCGCTTCCGACACGCCCGTGCTTGATAATTTCGGAACCGATATTACCCGTGCGGCGATGGAAAACCGTCTCGACCCCATTGTAGGACGCGAAAAAGAAATAGAGCGCATAGCGCAAATTTTGAGCCGCCGCAAGAAAAATAATCCGGTGCTTATCGGCGACCCGGGAGTGGGAAAATCCGCCATCGTGGATGGATTGGCGCTGCGCATCGTGCAAAAGCGGGTGTCGCGCGCCATGTTCGACAAACGGGTTATCGCGCTCGATATGGCCTCCATAGTTGCCGGCACCAAGTATCGCGGACAATTTGAAGAACGTATCAAGGCTATTTTGAATGAACTTTCGAAAAACCCGAACATCATTCTTTTTATCGACGAAATCCATACCATTGTCGGCGCCGGCGGAGCTGCCGGTTCGCTCGATGCGGCCAATATGCTGAAACCCGCGCTGGCTCGCGGCGAAATTCAGTGCATAGGCGCGACCACGCTGGATGAATATCGCAAAAATATTGAGAAAGACGGAGCGCTGGAGCGTCGTTTCCAAAAAGTGATTGTGGACGCTACCACGCCCGAAGAAACACTGCAAATTCTCAAAAACATAAAAGAACGTTACGAAGACCACCACAACGTGCGCTATACCGACGAGGCGCTGGACGCGTGTGTGAACCTGACGGAAAGGTATGTTTCCGACCGCACTTTCCCCGACAAAGCCATCGACGCACTGGACGAAGCGGGCGCCCGCGTTCACATCTCCAACATCTCCATCCCCAAAGTGATAGAAGAAATGGAAGAGGAACTGAAAATGGTGGAACAGATGAAAAACGATGCCGTGAAGGCTCAAAAATACGAACTGGCGGCAAGCTATCGCGACAAACAGCGTCAGCTATTACTGGCTCTCGAAGCCGAAGAACAACGCTGGCAAAAGGAAATAAAGGAAAAGCCGGAAATTGTTGACGAAGAAAAAATTGCCGAAGTGGTGGCCATGATATCGGGCGTGCCGGTGCAACGAATCGCGCAGGCCGAAGGCCAACGACTGCTTGAGATGAAAGACAAAATAAAATCGCAGGTAATTGGGCAAGACGAAGCGGTGGAGAAGATAGCGAAAGCCATCCAGCGAAACCGCGTGGGGCTGAAAGATCCCAACAAGCCCATCGGCACGTTTATGTTCTTAGGCCCAACGGGTGTGGGAAAAACGCATCTGGCGAAAAAGCTGGCGGAATTCCTGTTCGATTCGCACGAAAACCTCATCCGCATCGATATGAGCGAATACATGGAGAAATTCAACGTTTCGCGCCTGGTGGGAGCGCCTCCCGGATACGTGGGTTACGAAGAAGGCGGACAGCTGACCGAAAAAGTGCGCCGCCGCCCCTACTCCGTTGTGCTGCTCGACGAAATTGAGAAAGCGCACCCCGATGTGTTTAACATCCTGCTGCAAATTCTGGACGAAGGCCACATCACCGATAGCCTTGGACGCAGAATCGATTTCAAGAACACCATATTGATTATGACGTCCAACATCGGAACGCGTCAGCTGAAAGACTTTGGCCGCGGAATCGGGTTCAATACCAATACCGAGGTAACCGATAATGAATATTCGCGAAGCGTTATTCAGAAAGCGTTAAATAAGGCATTTGCTCCGGAATTTCTGAACCGTGTGGACGATATCGTGATGTTCGACCAACTGAGCAAAGAATCCATCTTCAAGATTATCGATCTGGAACTGAAAGGATTGTACAAACGAATCAAAGAACTGGGTTACAACGTGGAACTCACCACCGAAGCCAAAGAATTTATTGCCGATAAAGGTTACGACGTTCAGTTTGGCGCACGCCCGCTCAAACGCGCTCTTCAAAAGTACGTGGAAGACGAAATGGCGGAAATGATTCTGCGCACCGGCATCAAAGAAGGTGAAACGGTTTTGATTGATTTCGACAAAGAACAGCAAAAGATAACGATGAAAGTGGCTGAGCACGAAACAAGTGCTGAGATTT
>JAUNRY010000319.1 GCA_030539475.1 Bacteroidia bacterium
AAATCTGTTTGCCGAGATTTATGTTCAATTGCTTTACCTGATCTACCACTCTTAAAAGATACACTCGTTTTTCAAATGCCGGGAGATGTGTTTCGGGCAAAGCTAAAATTACGTCAGCTACTAACCCATGAACCGATTGCTTTATGGATAACTGTATAATTTTTTCCCAATCCTGGCTGCTTAATTGGTTAAAAAGCGCCGGTTCGGGTTTTTTAGCCCAAATGGCACACTGCAATAATTCAAAAAACAAACGTTCTGTTCTATTATACATCAGCAACAACTACTGTTCTAGCACCCCCGCTTCCGTTAATATCTCCAGCAGCATTTGCACATCGCAGGCGGCCGTTTCGTGGCTCACGTCGTACCTCTCCATAAGCAATCCTACCCAATCAACGGGCGAAAATTCGGCAGGAATAACTTCATGAACCAAATAAGCGGCAGACTCGTTTAGGCTGATCACGCGGGTATAATCCAATCCTGCATCCGAATCGGAAACCATCATATATTCGTCGCCCACTTTCCGCAGGTTGAGGTTTTCTTTAAACTTCATACGTCTAAAATTATTTTATTTTCAAAGGTATCGCATGAAACTCCACCCCAATCATTGTTTTGGTTGTGAATGATTTACGTGCTCGCTTCATGTTTGTGTGGATATAATTTCAAAAAATATTCCCGCAAAACTAACTTTTTATCTTGAATTTTACAAATATTATATAAAAATTCTATTGAGGAGAGGAGCAGTCTATTCCTTTTAGAAATCAGAAATCAGAATTGCGCATCCCGCTTCACTCCCTGCCGCCGGGCGAAAGCAAACTTTCGGTCAACCGCACGGCATCGCGATTGGGGAGGCAATCCAGCCGATAAACGGGCGTGGTGTTCAACGCATCGGAGAGGGTATCGAATACCCGGTTTTTGTGTTGGATGTTCGACCTGAAAACCGCTGCCGACAACATCATCGACGAAATGGCTTGCAATCCGCTCAAGCGCGTGAGTTTATTCTCGCTGCTCTGGTGCAGGTGCACAAAAGCGGCCACGCGCGCCGATACGTTGCGGTAACACGGCGTGCTGCCGCTCCACGGTGCGCCGTAAACGCGCACGGAACCGTCGTCGGCGATTCTTACAATGGGCTCGTCGTCGTTGAGCAGCGAGCAGCCGGGCACAAATTCGCGCCACAAGCGGCTGTGGGTACTCTTGCCGGTTCCGCTCACGCCCATGAACAGCAACGCTTCGCCGTTTTTTTCGATACACGACGCGTGCATCTTCACCGTTTTATAAGGCGCGGCCGCCATGCCGAAAGCGGTGGTGATAAACGCTTTAAAGGAAATCAATTCTGGCCCGCCGGCAAGGGAAATATCCGTTTCCACTTTGCTCCAGTCGCGGGTGGCTTTCATCACGTGCAACACGCCGTTTTTTTCGGAAGTGGCAAAAACAAAGCCATCGGTAACGTAAACCCGGAATCGAATTCCCTCGTTTTCCATATCATCAACCGCAGGAACCGCAGGAACAGCTATTTCTTTGCCCAGCGCGAAATGCAGAACGGGCTCCGGGCACGCGCCACCAATAGCGTCTCTGCCCAGAAGAAACGGCTCATAACCGGGCATAAAGCGCCGGGCAGCATCGGCATCGGGTGTTTCAATGGCTACCCCGTGGCCGGCAATTTCATAATACAACGTTTGAATCATAACGCAAATATAAGCATTTTTGCACAAATACGAGGCACAGCATCTGACCGATGCGCGGTCTGATGCCGGGAGGGGAAAAAGTGAGCCCCTCGTTTAAAAACAACAAGGGGCTACTGAATTTAATAATAGTTTGGCGGCAAATGTTTTACGGAGTAACAGCCGGATCGTCGTTACGTCTGCCTAAGCCA
>JAUNRY010000055.1 GCA_030539475.1 Bacteroidia bacterium
AGGCAATATGGAACATCACAAACTTTTTAAAGGGAAAAAAAGTATCTTTGAATTTAAAAGGTAATTTGAACGGAATACAATGAGAGAAATATTTTATCATTCATCTTTTTGTTGATTACCTCATTGGCTGTTTCATCCTGCAAACCATTATTCTTAATTCAAACGGGCAATTAGCAGACGCTTTTTCACGAAGCTCATTGATAAAACCCCAGAAATATAATAGAAATTCTCTTACAATAAGACAATGTTAAAAACGAATAGGACTATAGGTGTAATTTCAGTACTCTGTACTATTTTACAGTCTTGTATAAGCGTCAAGGAAGATCATCCCAATTTGATACTTGTTCTGGTGGATGATATGGGTTGGAGCGATGCTGGTTTTGCAGGAAGTGAATTTTATCATACTCCAAATATTGACAAGTTAGCAAACGAAGGAGTTGTTTTTGTTAACGCCTATTCTGCAAGTCCTGTGAGCTCTCCGTCAAGAGGGGCAATTTATACAGGATTGTCTCCGGCAGCAACTCAATTCACCTGTGTTTACGGACCGGAAACAGAAGTTGAGGGTGGAGATGATTTATATCCGGTAAGCCGTTACGGGGTTAGCAGTAAAACCAATCAATATAATGAAGCAATGCACCGCCACGCTTTACCGCGATCCTCCAGATTATTTGTTGATTATTTACGCAACATTGGTTACAAAAGTGCTTTTTTCGGAAAATGGCATTGTGGAGTTGGAGATGGATATTATCCTGAACATCGAGGTTTTGAAACAGCCTTGGGGCATCGCATTCATCATATTTCAACGAAAGGACATTATGTTAAATCTTTTGAAAACAATATAGTAGGTTTATCAGATACCACTAAATATGTTTCAGAAGCACTTACAGATGAATGTGTCAAATTCATAGAACAAAATAAAGAGAATCCATTTGTTGTTGTTCTTTCACATTATTTGGTTCATACCCCACTACAAGGCTTGCCGGATAAAGTTGAGCACTACAAAAAAACCAAAACGGATATTCATAACAACAGTGAATATGCAGCTATGATTGAGAGTGTTGATGATAGTATGGGCAATATTTTAGCTGCCCTGGAGAGATTAGATATTCAGGATAATACAGTCATTATATTTACATCTGATAACGGAGGATATACTCCTGTTTCTACCTCAAATTATCCGCATATGGGAGGAAAAAGCTTTCCTTTTGAAGGCGGGATGAGAGTTCCCTTTATTTTGAAGCATCCGAAATCAACGCATAAAATTAGTACTGAAAGAGTAATTGGAATGGATATTTTTCCCACTTTTCTTGATGCCGCAAATATAAAAAATGACATCAGGCAAGAAATCGACGGAATCAGTTTACTGCCCGTCATAAGATCTCAAAAAATGCCGTCCCGTTCATTGGTTTTTCATTTTCCTCATTATACACACGCAACAGGGCCGTTTTCTTCTGTCATTTATGAAGATTGGAAACTTATCCGTTTTTATAACGATGAAGAAGGCGCGTACTTATTATATTATCTAGCTGAGGACCCATATGAACAAAATGATTTGTCTTCCCAAATGCCTGTTAAAATAGACGAGTTACAGCTATATTAACAAAAGAATTAGAAAGAATGAAAGCCGAGATGCCAATAAAAAATTCAAACTACACTCCTCAGGCAGCAGGCAATCAAAATAAAAAGACAACATTGGAATTGGCGCTTAAAGAGAGAAAAATATTTGAAGAACGAATTAATAATGTCAACTAAATAAGTTTAAAGAAATTATTAATGCGAAATCCACTATTAATAATACCGTTTATACTCACTGCTGTAAATTCAGAGGCACAAGAACCATTAAAAAGCAAAAAGCCGAATGTGCTTTTTATTATCGCCGATGATTTACGCCCTGTACTTGGTTGTTACGGAGATGAATATGTGAAAACGCCCCATATAGACCAATTGGCGAAAACAGCAACAATTTTTCAAAATTCGTATTGCAATATTCCTGTAAGTGGAGCATCCCGTGCTTCTCTATTAACAGGTATGTATCCTCAATATCCAAATCGTTTTACAAGATTCGATTCTTTTGCCGAAAAAGATGCTCCTGAAGCAAAACCAATGTCAGGTTGGTTTGCCGATAATGGGTATATAACAATCTCAAACGGTAAAGTTTTTCACAATATGACAGACTTTGCTTCTTCTTGGAGTGAATACCCGTGGATGAAAGATCCGAATAATTCCGGAGCAGATTGGGCGGAATACAATAAGTATGAGCTTTGGCTGAATGGTGAATCGGGAAAAAATATCAACCCAAAAACACTTCGTGGCCCATTTTATGAATCTGCAGATCGTCCTGATGATGATTATGAAGATGCGGCTACCACGCAACGTACCATTGATGATATGAAACGTTTAAGCGAAAGCGATAAACCATTCTTTATAGTCAATGGCTTTCGTCGGCCTCATTTACCATTCAATGTGCCTAAAAAGTATTGGGATTTATACAAACGTGAGGAAATTCCGTTAGCAGAGAATCGATATTTACCTGAAAACCTGCCCACCCAAGTAATGGGTTCCGCAGAAATTACACAGTATGCGTTGGCTGAGGATATGCAAAGCGATGAGTTTCATCGTCTTGCCCGGCACGCTTATTTTGCATCAGTAAGTTTTATCGATGCTCAAATTGGACGACTTATGAATGCTCTCGATACATTAAAATTAACTGAAAATACGATTGTGATAATCATAGGCGATCATGGTTGGAATTTGGGTGAACATACATTTTGGGGTAAACATAATTTAATGGGAAATGCTACAAAATCCCCGTTAATTATTCGTGTACCCGGATTAACAAAAGGCAAAACAAGTTCATCGATGGTGGAGTTTGTTGATATTTATCCAACGCTATGCGAAGTTACAGGAATTGAATTTCCAAATAACCGGTTAGACGGAAAAAGCCTGTTTCCTATTCTGAAAAATCATAATAACGAAGTAAAAGAGTTTGTACGTGTGATATGGGAGAACGGAATTAATATTATTGATGAAAATTTCAGCTACACATTTTGGGGTAATTTAGATAATCCGGATGCAGAAATGCTTTATAACCACAAAGATGATAAAAATGAGAATAAAAATATAGCTTCAGATAAACCTACAATTACAACTGAATTTAAAAATAAATTTCGAAGTCATTATTACAAAGAAACACCCGGTGGACATAAATAAAAGTTTATGACACACTAATATTTGGTTTCAAAATTCTGAATTACAGTAAAATAATAAAAAACACACAAGTGAAAAAAAATAGTTGTCTCATTCTTTTAATCACATTTTCGGTTTCTTTATTTGCGCAGCAAAACACAAATAAGCCCGAACGTGAAGAGTGGTTTATGGATTTAGGCTTCGGAATGTTTATTCACTGGAGTTTAGACTCTCAATTAGGGGCGGTTATTAGTCATTCAATGGTGGGAGCAGACGAAGTGTATTTACAAAAATTCATAAACGAACTCCCTAAAACATTTAATCCCAAGAAATTCGATCCGGATGAGTGGGCAGTTTTAGCCAAACTGGCAGGAATGAAATACGTTGTTTTCACTACAAAACATCATTCCGGATTTTGTATGTGGGATACAAAAACAACATCGTTTAACGTTATGAGAACCCCATTTGCCCGAGACGTTGTTCGAGAAATTTTTGATGCTTTCCGCAAATACGATATTGCCATTGGAATTTATTTTTCGCCCGACGATCTTCACTATTTTTACGAAAATAATTTACCCGTAACACGTGCACCAAAACCTTTGGAAACTCCTGTTGGTGATAAAGGAATGATGGATTTAAACAAAAGTCAGTTAAATGAACTGCTAACCAATTATGGAAAGATAGATATTGTTTTTTTCGATGGCTATCCCGGCGGCTTGAATGAATATGTTTGGTCTATAGATCCCGATATTGTTGTTACCCGAGGCGAAATGGAGACACCGGAACAAACACTTCCCAATCAACCGTTACCGGGCCCTTGGGAAGCTTGTTTTACAATGGGAACAGATTGGCAATATAAACCAACAAACGATCCCCATAAAACCGGAACCGAAATCATAAATATGCTTATAGAAACGCGTGCCAAAGGAGGAAATCTCTTGCTGAATGTCGGCCCGAAGCCCGATGGTGAAATTCAAATTGAGCAGGAAGCGCTGTTGCGTGAAATATCATTATGGAATATGGCTAACAGTGAATCAATTCACAACATACGCCCTTGGGCAATTACTCAATCTGATGAAATGTGGTTTACCCAATCAAAAGATGGAAAAACTATATATGCCTTTGTGCAAGGAGGCGACAATTGGAAATATGGCACCCGAAAAGAACTGTTTTTTAATAACATAAAAGGCACGGATAACACGCGCGTGAGTATCTTGGGATATGACAGCCAACTTATTGAATATCGCCCTGACGTTGATGCAAAAATATATTTTGAAATTCAACCACACGGCTTAAAAGTAAGTGCGTTAAACGGTCAAAGATTTTACACGAATAACAGGTGGCCAAATCCCATAGTATTGAAAATTGAAAATGCAGAATATCAAAAATAAAAACAATGAAATTAAAATCATCCATTCTTCTCGTAATTGCACTTTTTTCTATGCAATTAGGATTTTCTCAACAATCAAAACAGGGAACTCAAAACCTGAAAAATTATCCGGTTCCTTCCCCGCATCAAATTAAATGGCACGAAGCCGAATTGGGCGTAGTTTTTCATTACGATTTGCACGTTTTCGACGGAAAAAAATACAGTCAGGCCGCCAACCGCATTGCCCCGGTGGAAGATTACAACATATTCAACCCCACCGAATTGGATACCGATCAATGGATTCGCGCCGCCAAAGCAATGGGCGCCAAATTCGCCGTGATCACCGCCACGCACGAAACCGGGTTTGCCATTTACCAAAGCGATGTGAATCCGTACAGCCTGAAAGCCCTGAAATGGCGCGACGGCAAAGGCGATATAGTGGGCGATTTTGTGAAATCGTGCCGCAAATACGGCATTCAACCCGGAATTTACATCGGTATCCGTTGGAATTCGCTCTATGGCATACACAATTTTGAAGCAGAAGGCGATAGCGAGTTTGCCAAGAACCGTCAGGAGTGGTATCGCCGCTATTGCGAACGAATGACCGAAGAACTGGTAACAAAATACGGCGATTTGTTTATGGTGTGGTACGACGGCGGCGCCGATGACCCGAAAGGTTTGGGCCCGAATGTGGAACCCATTGTAAGAAAAAACAATCCCGAATGTTTGTTTTATCACAACACCGAAAGCGCCGATTTTCGTTGGGGCGGTTCCGAAAGCGGAACGGTTGGATATCCCAACTGGAGCTCGTTTCCCACACCTTTCTCGCACAACAAAAATTTGGATCAGCAACGCAATCACCTTCAATTGTTAAAACAAGGCGATCCCAACGGTAAATATTGGGTTCCGGCAATGGCCGATGCTCCGCTTCGGGGTGCCAATGGCCGTCACGAATGGTTTTGGGAGCCCGGCGATGAAAATGCCGTGTATCCGCTCGAAAATTTAATGGATATGTACTACAAATCCGTCGGACGCAACGCCACACTTATCTTAGGGCTTACGCCCGATCCGCGCGGACTGATGCCCGAAGGCGATGTGAAACGCCTGGAAGAATTCGGCGCACGCGTGAAAGAAGTAACCGAGAATCCTGTCAAATCTACTAACGGAGTGGGAAGAAGAATTAATCTCAATCTGAATAAACGGCAACCCATCAATCAGGTAATTATTCAGGAAGACATAACCAAAGGCGAACGCATTCGCAAGTACAAAGTGGAAGGTTTAACCCGAAGTGGCTGGAAGACGCTCTGTGAGGGCGAATCGGTGGGACACAAACGCATTCAAACTTTTGACCCTGTTGAAGTAAGCCGCGTACGATTGGTTGTTGAGCAGCAAATAGATATACCACAAATTAGGAATTTTAGTGTATATAATGTTAATTGATTATCAGTTTCTTTCATCAAATTGTCATAGTTAAAATCATACATAAACGTAATATTTCCCCGAATTTATACTACAATGATTTATTTAAATTCAAAAACATTTACTTGTAATTAAACTTTTGTTACCTTTGCAAACGTATTAACCATAGTTATGAAAGAAATAAATTATATCAAGCGTTCCCAATACATAAATAGTGTAAGGCCATTTATGAATAAATCGCTTATAAAAGTTTTTACCGGCCAACGACGTGTGGGCAAAAGCTATCTTTTATTTCAACTGATGCAAGAAATCCGGATAGAAGACAAAAATGCGAACATAATTTATATTAATTGTGAAGACTTTGATTTTGACTTTATTAAATCGGCAAAGGAATTGCACGACTACGTAATTTCCAAACGTAAGCCCGGGATAAAAAGTTACATTTTTATTGATGAAGTCCAAGAAATTGAGGAGTTTGAACGTACCATTCGCTCGTTGGCATTAGACGAGAACAACGACATTTATATTACGGGAAGCAACGCCAATCTGCTTTCGGGAGAACTTGCCACATTCTTGAGTGGCAGATACATAGAGTTTAAAGTTCAAGGGCTGTCTTATTTGGAATTTATTGAATTCCACGGGCTTGAAAACAATTTTGAGAGTTACCAACTGTATGCTAAATATGGGGGACTACCGTATTTGATTCATCTGAAATTAACGGATGATGTAGTTGGTGAATACTTAAAAAGCATTTATTCAACCATTATTTTTCGGGATGTTGTGAGTCGGAATAATTTGCGTGACACGGATTTTTTGGAAAAACTAACCCGCTATCTTGCCGATAATGTGGGTAGTCTTTTTTCAGCTCAAAGCATCAGCAATTATTTAAAATCGCAAAAATCCACCGTCTCTGTTAAGCAAGTGCAGAACTATGTAGCGCATCTTGCCAATGCTTTTTTGATTTATCGGACGGAAAGATACGACATTGTCGGTAAACGCATCTTTGATTTTGGTGAAAAATTCTACTTTGAAGATTTGGGTATCCGCAATATTATTACCGGATATAAGATAGAAGACAGAGCAAGAATATTAGAAAATATAGTTTACAATCATCTTATTTTTAGAGGCTACGACGTAAAGACAGGTAGCGTAAATTCGAAGGAAATCGACTTTGTTTGCAAACGTAACAATGAACTGCTTTATGTGCAGGTTGCGGTTGAGTTAACGTTGCCCGAAACCATAGAACGTGAGTTCGGAAATTTGTTGCGAATAAATGACAATTATCCTAAAATTGTTGTTACTGAAGATAACTTCCAAGGTAATACCCATCAAGGTATTCAACAAGTATACATTTTAGACTTTCTAACAAAATATTAATATGACAAAAAAGAACCTTCTTCCGTTTTTGCTTGCTCCATTTGCCCTCTCGGCACAAACCACCGATACCCGCCCCAACATCATCTATTTTATGGTGGACGATATGGGTTGGCAAGATACATCGCTTCCGTTTTGGACGAAAAAAACGCCGCTCAACGAGCGCTATCATACGCCCAATATGGAGCGGCTGGCATCGCAGGGGATGATGTTCACGCAAGCCTATGCCTGTCCGGTCAGTTCGCCCACACGTGTGAGTTTGCTCACGGGGATGAACGCGGCACGCCATCGGGTAACCAACTGGACACTTCAAAAAAACACTTCTACCGACCGAAAAAGCGATGTGCTGGAATTTCCCGAATGGAACGTGAACGGAATCGCGCAAGCTCCCAATATTCCCGCCACTTACGAAGTAACTTCGTTGCCCCAACTGCTCAAAAACAGCGGCTATCACACCATCCACTGCGGAAAAGCGCATTGGGGAGCCATCGACACACCGGGAGAAAATCCGCACCATTTCGGTTTTGAAGTGAACATTGCCGGACACGCCGCCGGGGGACTGGCAAGCTATCTTGGCGAGCAAAATTACGGGAATCGCACCGACGGAAGCCGCTCTCCCCTCAATGCCATTCCCGGCTTGAAAGATTATTGGGGAACGGAAACTTTCGCCACCGAAGCGCTTACGCTGGAAGCCATTAAAGCACTGGACAAAGCAAAGCGGCTCGATCAGCCTTTTTTCCTGTATATGTCGCATTACGCCATTCACGTGCCGGTGGACAAGGATATGCGATTTTACCAAAAATACCGCGATGCGGGATTATCGGAGAAAGAAGCGGGATATGCATCGCTTATTGAAGGAATGGACAAGAGCCTGGGCGATTTAATGGATTGGCTGGAAAATAATGAGTTGGACGAAAATACCATCGTTATTTTTATGAGCGACAACGGAGGACTTTCATCGGAAGGCCATTGGCGCGATTTACCGCTTCACACGCACAACGCGCCGCTCAACAGCGGAAAGGGCTCAATGTACGAAGGCGGTATCCGCGAACCGATGATTGTGAAGTGGCCCGGAAAAGTGCAATCCGGCACGCGCAATAACGACTACCTGATTATCGAAGATTTTTTCCCGACCTTACTCGATATGGCGCAGGTGAAAAAACGAGAAACCAAGCAACAAGTTGATGGCGTGAGTTTTATGCCGATGCTGGAAGGCGAAGAAAACTTCAACAAAAACCGAAGCCTGTATTGGCATTTCCCCAACCTGTGGGGCAACGACGGGCCGGGAATCGGCACCACAAGCGCCATCCGCAAAGGCGACTGGAAGTTGGTGTATTATTACGAAACGGGCAAAAAAGAACTATTTAACATTACCGAAGACATCGGCGAAACACGCGACCTGGCAGCCAAGCATCCCGATTTGGTGAAAGCCCTCTCGATGGATTTGGGTGGGTATCTGCGCAGCGTTTCGGCACAACGCCCGTCGTTTAAAGCCACCGGAAAAGTATGTCCGTGGCCGGATGAGGTGTAATTCTAATCACTTGTAACAGATTCAACCTGAAATTTCGCGGGAAATTGATTTTCTCCGCGAAATTTCTTATTTTTGGCACAAAGAAATCATCATTCCAATGAAAAAAGAGATACTCATTTCCGCGGGATTGCTTGGCAGCATGGCCGCTTTTCCGCAAGACGCGAAACCGGCGGCAAAGCCGAACATCATTTTCATCTACGCCGACGACCTTGGCAAAGGCCTGCTTTCCGCTTACGGGCAAACGCAGTTCACCACGCCCAACATCGATAAGCTTGTAAACGATGGCGTCTCGTTCAGCCGCGCATACGGATGTATGGTTTCGGCTCCGGCGCGCGCCTCGCTGCTCACGGGTTACCACGATTGCCGCACCGATAAATGGCGTGTCAGCCCCGGCGGGCGGTTTGTGCCGTTGCGAGACAACGCGGCTATTGCCCGCGAGGAAGCTCAAATTGACGCGCAGGATATTGTTCTTCCGCAAAACGACTATTATCTTCCGCAAGTGTTTAAGGAAGCCGGCTATGCCACTGCTCAAATTGGAAAACTCGAATGGGGTTTCACCGCAACGCGGCTGCAAATGGAGCATCGCGGCTGGGATTATTACTACGGCTATTTAGATCACGTGCGTTGTCACGGATTTTATCCGCCTTATCTATTCGAAAACGGTGAGATGGTGTTTATTGACGGAAACACGCGCAACGATTGCGGAAAATCCATTGAACAGGAAACGCCCGAAACGTATGCCGAACGGCACGATATGGCCGGAAAATCGGTTTATTCGCAAGACCTGTTTTTGGAAAAAATCCTCGCTTTTATCCGCGAAAACAAAAACCGCCCGTTCTTCCTGTATCATCCCACGCAGTTGCCGCACGGCCCCGTAGCCGTTCCCCAAGTGTATCCCGAAATTGCCCGGAATCCCAATCTCACCGCCATCGAAAAAGAGTATGCTTCGATGGTGAAAATGCTGGACATTCACGTGGGAATTATTATGGATGAGTTGCAAAAATTGGGCTTGGAAGAAAATACGATGATTGTTTTTTCGTCTGACAACGGCCACGAAATTTACTATTCGCAACGCGGACGGGTGGAAAAACCGTACCGAAACCTGAAAACCGGTGAACTTTTCAACGATTTCACCAATAAATATTATACCGAATTTTCGGGCGATGTTTTCAACGGAAACGCTTCCATGGCGGGATTGAAACGAAGCAATTTGGAAGGCGGCGTAAACGTTCCGCTGGTTTTTTACCGGAAAGGGCAAATTGCCGAAAACCGCGTGGTGGGACAACTGGTAGCGAATTACGATTTGCTGCCTACGTTTGCCGAAATGCTCGGCGTGGAACTTCCCGTGAAAAAAGACGGTGTGTCGTTTTGGAAAATCCTGACGGAAAACCAAAAGTTCCAATCGGACAGATACGTGGTTTTTGCATCAAATATCGGGCCTGCCGTTATCGAGAATTCGGGATGGAAACTGCGCCACTACGCTCCAAAAGATGTTTTCGAACTCTACAACTTAAATACAGACCCGCAGGAACGCCACAACCTTATTGACAAGTATCCCGAAATTGCCCGGAAATTGAAAGCGGTTTTGCTGAAAGAGTGCAACGGCGATTTACGAAACGGGATAAACAGAGCGGGGTAAAATATATTGTTTGTTTTTCATTAGTGTCCGATAAAATATAATATTACGCTACTACGTAGCTTTTATTTGT
>JAUNRY010000056.1 GCA_030539475.1 Bacteroidia bacterium
ATTCCAAAGACTTTCTTGCTCCGAACGGAAAAGATGAGTTGCCGTTTTGAAAATCAAAAATCAGAAATCAGAAAATGAAGCATCTAAATAAACATATTCTCCTTGTTTTATTGTTTTTTTTACTACTTCTTTCCACTTCCTGCGGAGGCATTAATTCCGATGCCAAAAAAGCCGCCAAGCTAACCAATAAATCCATCGAAGAAACCAATGAGTTGAATCTGGACGAAGCGGAAAAATTGTATAAAAGATCGCTGGAAATTATTAATAAATACGAATCGCACAAAGAATCGGAAAAATTCTTTAAACTCTATCAGGAACATCGCGATAAAGGAAAAACTGCCGCTCAAGAACAGAAAAGCCAATGAAGGTGTTATTATTTAATTAACAAAAAGTAAGCAGCAAAACTAATTATTATTCGTAATTTTGCGCTTTAACAAACTTAACGGAAAATTAAAAGCAAGCACAATGCATAAATCACTCGGAATAAGAAAAATAACGCTACTGTTTTTCTTTGTTGCCATTTTTGTTTCGGCGGCTACCGCGCAAACAACCACTTACGAAACGGTTACCCAAAACGGCCATACTTACTACAAATATACGGTGAAACAGGGCGAGGGCCTGTTTGCCATTTCGCGCGCGTTCAATGTTTCGGTAAACGATATTCTTAAAAACAATCCGGGTTCTGATACCGGCTTAAGAAACGGACAGGAACTGCTGATACCTGCATCGCAAAGCGCAGCGCCTGTTGCTTCATCCTCACCCGGAGAAACAACGCGCCAACTGCCGGTAAATCAAAACCACACGTTTCGCCACACCATTGCACGCGGCGAAACCTTGTTTGGAATAGCACAGATGTATAATACCAATGTAGATGAAATTGTACGCTACAATGACGGGTTGACGGAAAACATATCCGAAGGCCAGGTAATTGTTGTACCGCAACAACGAACGCTTTCCTCTAACCGGGAAAACTACCGTTATCACACCATCCTGCCCAAGGAAACGTTGTATTCCGTTTCAAGAACATACACGCTTAAACCCGAAGACCTGATTGAGGCAAACCCCGGCTTGTCGGCAGAAACTTTTCAGGCGGGAAAAACCGTTCGTGTTCCGTTTTTCGAGTCGCAAGCCGATTTTGTGCCATACGCAGAACAAACGCAAAACATTACGCATCAGGCAAAACGGGGCGAAACGCTGTATTCCATTGCCAAGGAGTACGATGTTACGGTGGAAGCCATTCAGAAAGCAAATCCCATGCTGGCATCGGGGCTGAAAACCAATATGGAATTGATAATTCCGGTGAAAGTGGCGAGGTTGGAAGATAACGTCCGTGCACGCGAAATTGATGCGGACAGGTTGCTTTCACAAACCGGACAAACACAGCGGACAGACGTTATTAAAGTAGGGCTTTTGTTGCCCTTTTTAGATAAATCCGACGGGCAACACTTTCGTTTGCAGGAGTATTACGAAGGATTTTTGATGGCTGTGGAGAAAATGAAATCCGCCGGCGCTAATGTTGAAGTGTATGCTTTCGAAATTGGCACCCGTGCAAAACTGGAAAGTTTGCTGGGAACAATGGAAATGGAGCAGTTGCATTTGTTGATTGGCGGAATGACCGATGAGCAAATCAACATTATGTCCGATTTTTCCAAGAAACACAACATAAAATACGTTATTCCGTTTTCTTCGAGAAACAACGAGGTGCTGAACAACAGCCTTATTTTTCAGGTAAATACGCCGCAATCCTACTTATACTCAAAGGCGTCGGGTGTTTTCAGAGATACTTTCAAAGGTTCTAACGTGGTTATCGTAAATGTTCCCGGAAGAGGCGACAAATCCGAATTTCTTGCCACTCTCAAAGCCGATTTAAGGGCTGCAAACCGGCGTTTCAGCGAAATAACGCTCAACTCGAATATAGCTTCCGGTATATTGCCGCTGCTGCAAACCACCGGCCAAAACGTGATAGTGCCATCGACGGGAGATTCCAACGCGCTTCGCGAAATTATCGACGCGCTCAATAAAGCGCACGAATCCAATCCGGGAATGGTAACGCGATTGTTCGGTTATCCCGAATGGCAAACATTCAACTCAAGTTTAAAAACGTCGTTTCACCGTTTAGGAACTTATTTTTACACCTCGTTTTACGTCGACGACAGAGATGCCGAAACGCGCGAGTTTGTAGAAAATTTCAAAAAATGGTACGGCCGCGATATGCTCAACACCACACCTAAGTACGGAATTTTCGGATACGACACCGGGCTGTTTTTCCTGAACGCCATTCACCGCTACGGAATTAATTTCGAGCAGCGTCTGAACATGATGCCTACCAATGCCATTCAGTTTGCTTTCAACTTTGAACGTGTGAACAATTGGGGCGGATTTGTCAACACCGGATTGTATCTTATTCATTACGACGTGAATAACGCCACGTATAAACTCAACAAAAGCCGATAAATGAAGCGGTTACTGCCTGTATTTTTCTTGTTTTTTCTTTTTTCCCTTCAAGTTTCCGCTCAAAACAATGAATTTGAGAAGGAGTTGTACATAGGGGTAGGGGGCGGAGCGCTTATGTCGTCGATAGACTTTGTGCCCAGCGTGTTGCAAGGGCAGCATTTCGGAATTCACGGTGGAGTGTCGGCCAAATATATTTCCGAAAAACACCTGGGTTTATTGCTCGAATTGAATTACGCCCAACGAGGCTGGACGGAAGATTTTCCGGCCGAATCGGGCTTTGCTTACAGCCGTACGCTGCACTATTTGGAAGTTCCTTTTATGACTCACGTTTATTTCGGCAGGAAACTCCGGTTTGTCATCAATGCCGGGCCGCAACTCGGTTTCTTGCTGGGGAGCTCGGCAACTATGAATGATGCCCTGGCAAGCGATATCGACGCTAAGAAACAAGAAAACCCCAACGTAGGAATGCAATATAGCTCGAAGCCGCGAAATTTCGATTACGGCATCGTTGGCGGAATTGGCATGGAACTAAATACCGGCGTTGGCAATATTGAACTCGAAGGACGGTATTATTTTGGGCTGGGCGATGTTTTCGAAAACAGAAAATCAAAAGACGATTTCTATTTTAACCGGTCGGCGCACCGCATCATCGAGGCAAAACTTTCTTATTTCTTTAAAGTGAAATAGGCGTTTTATCAGCACCTGATAAAATGCGAATTGGAGTTCGCATCACTCATCGCCTATAAATATTTTCAATATTATTTTGCTGATTAAGAAAATGGCACTACTTTTGAACTTTATTATATGAATATATGTTCATATATTGATGATTGAAATGACTGGAATTTACAATGCTTGAAATAAAGGAACAAAAGATAGATAAAGCGCAGTTTGTGGAAGCAGCGTATATACTGAAAGCGCTGGCAAACGAAATCAGATTAAGCGTAATAACGTTGTTGTCGAACGAAAAGGAAAAATCCGTATCGGAATTAATGGAAATAATCGACTGTGAGCAATCGTTACTTTCGTATCATCTCACCGATATGCGTGCCAAAGGAATTTTAAACTGTCGCAGAAGCGGGAAAAATTGTTTTTACTCCATAAAAAACGATAAGGTTATTCAGATGCTGCGTTGCATTGTAGATTGTAATTAAGAAGAATAGAAATGAAGGAGTTATTCACAAAACATTGGTTGAAATTTGCAGGGGTTCTTGCCGGAGCTATCGGAGGATATTTATATTATCACTTTATCGGTTGCGGAACAGATTCTTGCCCCATTACCTCCAATCCCTGGCGGGTAACCGCTTACGGTTCTATCATGGGCTTGTTGATTTTCGATGTTTTTAAAAAGGATCAGAAAGAAACTGAAAAATAAAGAAAACAAAAAAGCGAATAACACGATTATCAATAAAACAAATAAAAATGAAAATTAAACTTATTGCCACCGCACTTGCGGCATCATTTATGTTGGTTGCGTGCAACAACAAAACCAACAGCACTAACCACAGTGGCGAATCACAAACATCGGTTCAGGCCGAATTAACTAAACAGGAAAATAATTCAAATAATACAACTAATATGACAACTAAAACAATTCATTTAACAAAAGCAGATTTTCTAACGAAAGTTGTAAACTACGAGAAAAATCCCGAAAAATGGGAATATCTGGGCGATAAACCCGCCATTATTGATTTTTACGCAGACTGGTGCGGCCCGTGCAAAATGATTGCACCCATTCTGGAAGAACTGGCTGCGGAATACGAAGATCAGATTTACATTTATAAGATTGATACGGAGGCAGAACAGGAATTGGCCGGCGTCTTTGGCATACGCAGCATTCCCACCTTGCTTTTCGTTCCCATGGAGGGCGATCCTCAAATGGCGCAGGGCGCATTGCCCAAAGATGCTTTCAAACAGGCTATTGACGAAGTTTTACTCAAAAATTAACAGCAGGTTATGGATAACATGTTTTTCGAAAGTAAAAGTAAATACAGCTTCGATGAAACGGTTGAGAAACTCAACGAGGTGATTGCCGAGGCAGGATGGCGAGTTACGCACACGCACGATTTAAAAGAAACGATGACGAAAAACGGCTTCGAGGTTAACCCCGTGAAAGTTATCGAACTTTGCAACCCGAAATATGCGTATCGTTTGCTTTCGGCCGACGAACTGCGGATTTTCTCCAACATGATGCCGTGCCGCCTATCGGTTTACGAAAAAAACGACGGCCGCACCTACGTTTCCCGGATGAACTCCGCGCTGTTTGCTTCGCAAATTGGTGGAGTGGTGGAAGAGGTTATGAGCGGCGCGTATCACGATGCCGAAGGTTTTGTGGCGCGAGTTGCGGAGTAGGGCTCGAAAGGTTTCTTGTTGGTAATGCATTAAAACAAAGTTTCGCGAAGTTTTTATTTTGCGGTCTGCTTTTTGTGTATTAATGTATAACATATTCGAAATTATGGAGCAACACAGGCAATTTAATTGGTCACACCAACCTTCATTTCACCCCAATGCAGAGCAAAGCGGCACGCCGGGTTATCATCCGTTTATCCATCGGGTGAGGGCGGTGAAAATATTTTCCTTTTCTTTTGTCCGTTTCTCTTCCACTTGTTTCGGAGCAAAAACCTTCAATCCTTTGTGAAAAATCTTCACATTAATCTCTTCCCCGGCTTCCACAGGTTCGCCGTCAACGTGAAGCATTCCCGGCTTTTTCCGTTTAATGGTGAGTTGGTTGGTGAGCAAGGTAATCATTTTGCTGTTTTTCTCGATGTTCTTGGTGAGAAGCTGCAGCGTGGTTTGCGGAATTTCGTTAGCGTTGAGGGATTTTAGTATCGATACGTTCATTTTCCCGTCTTCCATGTCGGCGGCCGGCGCAATATACACTTCGTTTCCGTATTGCGACGCGTTGGCGCAAGTTACCAGAAAGGCGCGTTCGTTAATGGTGCCTTCATCGTGCGTTATTTCGTACTCTTCGGCCTTGAAATCGATAACTCCTTCCACAATATTGCGAACATATCCCAGCGGGCCGCGCTTTTTTTCTTCGGCAAATTTATCGCTGATAAAAGCGTCGAAACCCACGCCGCACGTACAGAAAAAAATGTTTCCGTTGGCCGATCCGTAATCTATCGTGCGGATATGTCCGTCGAGAATGGTTTGGATGGCTTTCTCGGAATCCATGGAGAGGTGCAAATCGCGAGCCAACCCGTTCCCCGATCCAAGCGGGATGATCCCCAGCACCGTATCGGTATTTACCAAGGCCTTGGCTACTTCGTTTACCGTTCCGTCGCCTCCGGCGGCAAGAACGTAAGCGAACTTGTTTTTCACGGCGTCTTTCGCAATTTCGGTGGCATGCCCCGCGTAACCGGTAATGCGGATAAAGACATCGAACCGGGTTTGGTCGAAAGCATTGGCCACTTCCTGAGGGATATTTTTCTTCGATTCCGTTCCCGATACGGGATTGATGATTACACACACTTTAATTTTTTCCATGACTTGAGAGTTTGCTGCAAAAATAAGATAAAAATCTGTTTCGCCACCATTTTTGCAATCATTTATTTGTCCTTTCGGGCTATGTTGCGTACTTTTGTCGCTTAAATGAAGCAACATATAATGAAACCCGACAGTTTGATTTTCGATATGGACGGAACCCTTTGGGATAACGTGGATACCTACGTAACTGTTTGGAACAAAGGATTGGAAGTGAAAGAATATGCCAACCGGGTTAATCGCGGCGATTTGCTCGGACTGATGGGAAAGGAAGCGCGTGTGATGCTCAACTCCATTCTTCCCGAAGGCTCAACAGAAGCTCAAAATGAGTTGTTTGATGAGGTAATACGGCAATATCAGTTGTTTGTGCCCCGCATGAAACCAACCATATACGAAGGCGTTTACGAAGGGCTTGAAAAATTATCGCACAAATATCCGCTTTTCCTGCTCAGCAATTGCGAAGAAGGCGGATTGGTGAATTTCATGAAGCATACCAATACAACCCACCTGTTTAACGATTACATGGAGCACGGCCAAAACCTGCAGCCAAAATCGTTTAACATGAAGCTGCTCAAAGAACGAAACGGCCTGCAAACCCCGGTGTATATCGGCGATACCGATTCCGACAGCAAAGCCTCGGCCCAGGCAGGTGTGCCGTTTGTGTTTATGGCCTACGGTTTCGGAAATACAAACAATTATGCCCTCAGGTTCGACACCTTTCCCGCGCTCGTCGATTATTATATGAATTTGGTTTGAGCTTTTCAGTCAAACGGTCTATTGTCTATGTTTTTTTGTCTTAAATAATATGCAAAGTGGTTTTATCCTCGTAGTTATTGCAGCCTATTTCTTGCTGCTGATGTTTATTTCGTACCTCACCAGCCGAAAAGGTGCAGGCAACGACGCCTTTTTTCGCGCCAATAAATCGTCGAAATGGTACGTGGTGGCATTCGGCATGATTGGCACATCCATCTCGGGCGTAACGTTCGTATCCGTTCCCGGAATGGTGCGCAACCTCGACATGACGTACATGCAAATGGTGCTGGGCTTCTTTTTCGGATACTTGGTTATTGCTTACGTGTTGTTGCCGCTCTATTACAAGCTGAACCTGACAACTATTTACGGCTACCTCCACCGGCGATACGGCAGAAACTCCTACAAAACCGGAGCGTGGTTTTTCCTGCTCTCAAAAATTGTGGGTGCGGCCGCGCGGCTATACCTGGTGGCGTTTATTCTGCAAACGCTTGTTTTTGATGCGTGGGGCATTCCGTTTGTGGTTACCGTGGTGGGAATAATTCTCATTATCTGGCTGTATAGCCACAAAAGCGGTATTAAAACCATTATCTGGACAGATTGGGTGCAGACATTGCTTTTTCTTACCGCGCTGGTGATGATAATCTGGCAGGTAATGATAAGAATCGATTTGAGCTGGGGCGAAACTTTCGCGGCCATCAGCAACAGTCCGCATTCGCGTATTTTCGTGTTCGACGATTGGGCCGGCACGCAAAACTTTTTCAAGCAGTTTTTCAGCGGAATGTTTATCACCATTGTAATGACGGGGCTCGACCAAGACCAGATGCAAAAGAACCTGACGATAAGGAACCTGAAAGATGCGCAAAAAAACGTAGTGTCTTACGGCTTTGCCTTTGCACCCATAAACCTGCTGTTTCTGGCGTTGGGCGTGCTGCTGCTCATATTTGCGCAGCAAAACGGCATCGCGCTTCCCGAGGTTTCAGACAACATCCTTCCGGTGATTGCGAGCCAGCATCTGGGACAAGTGGTGTTGGGGATTTTTATCGTGGGAATTGTGGCGGCCGCTTTTTCGAGCGCCGACTCGGCCCTCACGGCGCTCACCACATCGTTTTGCGTGGATATCCTGCAAATGGCGCGAACCGATGATCCCGTCATCGAACGAAAAAACGTGGCAACGCGCCTGCGGGTGCACCTGGCAATCAGTGTGATTTTCGTGCTAATCATTCTGCTTATCGAAGCCATCGGGTCCGACAGCATTATCACCGCCATTTACAAACTGGCCTCCTACACCTACGGGCCGCTGCTGGGATTGTACTTCTGCGGATTGTACACCAAGGTAAAACCCACAGACAGATTTGTGCCTTATGTTGCCATTGCCGCACCCATTATCTGTTTTGTGTTTGAAACGGCGATGAAACAGATTTTCAATTATCAGGTGGGATACGAACTGCTGCTTATCAACGCCGCGCTCACCGGAATCGGGCTGTGGATGCTGAGTCTGCGACAGGGCGACAAGGCGGCTTTGCGATAGGGAGACAAAGCAAATCTATTTCCGACTGACAAACTTTAAACGTTAAACATCAAATGCTTATAAAATCAGCCGAATTTATCATCAGCAACACCAATTACCGGAAATGCCCGCAGGACGGGAAACCGGAATATGCTTTTATCGGGCGTTCCAACGTAGGGAAATCGTCGCTCATCAATATGCTCACCAACCGCAAAGGATTGGCCATGACGTCGTCCACGCCGGGAAAAACCATGCTTATCAACCATTTCCTGATCAACGACGAGTGGTATCTGGTGGATTTGCCGGGATACGGCTATGCCCGCCGGGGAAAAGACAGCCGGGAGAAGTTGCAGAAAATAATCGAAGATTACGTGTTGGAGCGCCGGGAGCTGACATCGCTCTTCGTGCTGGTGGACAGCCGCCACGAACCGCAGAAAATTGACCTCGAATTTATGGAATGGCTGGGCGAGAACGGTGTTCCGTTCAGCATCGTGTTCACCAAGGGCGACAAGCAAGGCCCCGTGAGGTTGCAGCAAAACGTGGAAGCGTACAAACAGAAGCTGCTGGAAACGTGGGAAGAACTTCCGCCCGTTTTCGTTACTTCCGCCGAAAAGAAGCAGGGCAGGGAGGAGCTGCTGGAGTATATTGAGCAGGTAAATAAATCGTTGTGATGTACGCACGGCGGCTATACGCCGCCTTGCGTGTGTTTCGGGTTGTTTCAAAGTTGTAAAGCGTGTCTCCGGCAGGCTCAATGGATTTCTCCCTACGGTTGAAATGACGGTTCATTAAAAGTCATCGGAGAGAGGCGCGGCAAAGCCGTAGCCTCTCTCCGAACAGGCTCGTTACTTCGAGCGCAGGGAGAAGTCTCGTGAAACGCACGGGGAGCGGTCGTTCGTCCCATTTGGGGCATGCCGGCCAAAACAGTTTACATAGGCCCTATAAACTTTCAGCGGTATCACACGTTACACCGCCGGTTCATCATCCGCTATTATCGCCGCTTCTTTGCCCTGACGAACGGAGAGGCGGGCGGCTTTCATTACTTCGTTCAGGTCGGAATAGAGGTCTTGCCAACCGTCCACCTCGCGCATGGCGGTAACAAAAGCGAGGTAATTGCGCAAGGCTTTCTCCAGTTTTTTGCGTGCGATGCTGGCGCTTTGGGTTTGGCTAAGTTCCGACTTCACATCCAACCGTTTTGCAGCAATGGTATCGAAAGCCGTTTTGGCCGCTCTCAGCGCTTCGGCTTCGGGGAGGAGCCCCAGCGTTTCAATATGAGTTGCCGGCTCAGGTTTTACGAGCTCCGCCAGCAAGTTTTCTATCGATGCGCTCATATCGCCTTTTTTCTGGCGATACAATTTCCCCACCCGTTTAAAAATCAATTGCAACGCAGCGGCGGCTTTCCCTGCTTCGGAATCGGGAAACACCGCGTTTGCATCCACCATATTCTTCAACCGCTTGTAGCTCTTTTGCACCCGCTGCATGGCGGCATTTTCTTCCTTACTCAATCCCGTGGTGGATGCTTTGAGCACCAAAGGCGAGTAAATGTTCAGTTCATTTTCAACTTCCAGAAACAACACGTTTGTTTTGGCGGCTTCCTGACTGTTTTGCAAGGTTGCATATACCACGTTTCTGCCGATGGTGTCGAGGCCTTTTGTCGAATAGATGCCAAAATTTGTTTTCATACTTTTCTTGTTTGTTTTAATGGGTTAGGCACGGTAAAATTGAATAGTCATTGAGATTAATGGGAAGTCGGTACGATTTAGTTCACTTGTGAAAAACGCTTCTTTTAACTCTGTTTTTTCTGTTTTGTGCGTATAAAACACTTTACGCCGATTCGAATTGTCTTTATCACTTGTGGAAACTGCATCCCTTGGATGAGTGATGAATTTTCTACTTGTCGGAAAGGTTTCCCCGGATTGTGATTTTACTTTTATACTTGTACGGAATACTTCCCATTGTTCCGATTTATGTTTTATACTTGTCCGAAAGCTTTCGCTGAATTCGGGTTTTGTCTTTTCATTTGGTAGAAGGTCTTCACTGAATATGGATTTGTAATTTATGTATGTAGGAATGTATTCCCTTAATTCGAATATGTATTTTGTGTTTGTCGGAAGGAGTTTCCGTTGCAATGGTTTTACTCTTATACGTGTCTTCGGGTTAAATGTTAAATAAATGAACGTAAAAAATATTTCCGCTTTACGAACAAAAGCGAAAGCCGAACGTGGATATGGCATAAAAAGGCGCATTTTCATGAGAGAGGCCTGTTTAACAGTTTCAAAGATAAGGTTTATTTTAAATAAAAGCAAGGTTTGCAAGAATTTTAATAGAGCATCTTTATTAAGAGAGAAAATTCTTACTCATGCGGACTTTAGTCCT
>JAUNRY010000320.1 GCA_030539475.1 Bacteroidia bacterium
GACAACTGTCACAAAAATAATTCTTATCGGTATTTACATGAACAGAACCCGCGTTCCTTTGGTGATTGCATTCACACCCAACTATTTCATACCGGCTGCAACTTGTTTGTGGTCGGTTTTGAAGCATTCAAACGCGGAAGATTCTTTTCATGTTATTTGCCTGATGGCCGAAGACTTACCCGATACATTGCTTCAGAAATTGAAATGGGTGGATAAAAACAATCAGGTACATTTCTCGTTCATCCGTCCCGAAGATAAACTGCAGGGCGTGTATGTGGATGAAAAATACACGGTGGCAGCCTCTTACAGGCTTTTGCTTCCTACGCTATTGCCGCAATACGACCAAGTAATTTACCTGGACTGCGACATGATTATCCGCAACAACTTGGCAGCGTTGTATCGCCGCGTTGATGTAAGCGGCAACTATCTGGCGGCCGTGTTTGAGGCTACACTCGATTTTCAGGTTCCGAATATCGAAAAATTAGGATGCAAGCCCGGTGAATACTTCAATTCGGGTTTTTTGGTGATAAACCTTCACCAATTGCGGCGCGATGATATGGAACGGAAATTCATCGAAGCGCTCAAGGTAGATTATCTAGAGTTTCCCGATCAAGACGTGCTCAACATGCTGTGCCAAGGCCGTGTGGCGCCGCTTCCGCCCTATTACAACAGCATCCGCACATTCTATCTGCCGCAATACAAACCCTGTTTCCTGAAATATTACACCCACCAGGATTGGGATGCCGTGCAACAACACGGAAATATCCACTACACCGGCGGCAAACCGTGGAACGGGTTCACGGTTGAGTTTGATGTGTGGTGGCGTTATTACTTGGAACTGCCCGCGAAGGTGCGAGAAAATGAAATGCTCAACAAAAAAATGCTGTTGCTTTATCGAATCTATGCCAACAAATGGGGCCGGAAAAGCATAGAGGGATTGCGAAAATTATACCGGAAATTGAAATGAAACACGCTTATCTCATCATCGCCCACAACCAGTTTGATGTTCTTCGGCTCTTGCTTCGCGCCATTGACGATGAACGAAACGATATTTTCATCCATTTTGATAAGAAAGTGGAGGTGTTGCCCGATATTGCCGTGCAACGCGCGAATCTTCACGTGCTGAAAAACAGGGTGGATGTGCGCTGGGGCGATGTGAGCATGGTGGAGGCGGAACTTCTGCTGTTTGAAGCTGCTTTTCGGAATGCAGCATACGCCTACTACCATTTGTTGTCGGGCGTGGATATGCCGTTGAAGCCGCAAAATGAAATTCACGATTTCTTTCATAAAAATGTGGGAAAAGAGTTTATCGGTTATTTCCGGGGAGAAACAAAAGAAGATTTAAACCGCCGGGCACAAAGAATTCATCTGTTCCCGAAAGATTTTAAAAGCAAAAATGGATTTAGCCAATTGCTGAAACAGGGCATAAGATATACTTTCCTGCGCATTCAATTGCTTTTAGGTATAAAACGCAACAAAAACATAGCGTTTAAAAAAGGAACGCAATGGGTGAGCGTAACGCACGGTTTTGTTGAATATTTACTGAAACAGAAAAATGATATTCTGAAAACATATCGAAATTCATTTTGCAGCGATGAGCTCTATAAACAAACCGTTTGCTGGAATTCATCTTTTCGTGAGAATATTTACGATGCTTTGGATGAAGGACGGGGTTGTATGCGGCATATCGGGTGGAAAAACAACCAATTGGCCGAATTCACGATGGCCGATCTGGATAAACTAAAACAATCGGAGGCCATGTTTGGCAGGAAATTTAGCAGTAAGCAGGCAGAGGTGGCGGAGGCAGTAACCAGCATCTGACCGATTGCCGGTCTGATGCGAGGAGAAATTTTAA
>JAUNRY010000321.1 GCA_030539475.1 Bacteroidia bacterium
GATAAATACCCTGTATTGAAACTGTAAGCGGATAAATATCGCGCATAAATCTGTTTTTTTACAGAAAATCGATTTCAATGAAAGGAAATATACGGTTTAGAAAATTGTATCGATAAGTTGCTTTAATTAGTCGATTGTTTGTTTTTGATATCAGAAAAGTTTTAGGTTTAAAAGCATCTTTCATCAAAAAAAAACCGAAAGGCAGATTAAATCCACCATTCGGTTTTTTATAGGAGAAACGTCTCTGTTTATTTTACCTGAATCTCAATTTTACTGCTTCTAACTCCATTCGCTTTTGCTTCCAGCACAACGGTTCCCGGTTTTTCACCCGCTTGCACCAAGGCGGTAAGCTGTCCGCTAAAGAGTTTCATTTTGGGAAGCTGGAACGATTCAATGCTTGCCGGATTTCCATTGGCAACGGCTTTAAATGTTCCGGCGCCTTTCACGGTGAACGATATTTCACGCTCGTCAGCCGGGCAGAAGTTTCCGTCTTTGTCCACCAGTTTCACGTTTACGAACGAAATATCCTTGCCGTCCGCATCAATCACGTTTCGGTCTGCTTCCAGCACAATGCGGTGCGGTTTTCCGGCAGTTTTCAGTTCTTTCTCGGCAACGGCGTTTCCGTTTTCGTCATACGCCACCACTTTCACCGTTCCGGGCTCGTATTTGGTATCCATCCACATCAGGCGGTAGCGTTTCTGGCGCTCAAACGATTTTTGTGCTTCTTCGGTATAACTTCCGTCCAGCGGAACAGACAAATCTTTGGTGCGTTTTCCCTGGCTCTTTCCGTTGATAAACAACTCTGCCGAGGGGTGATTGGTATAAACAAAAACCGGGGTTACTTCGCCTTCGCGCCCTTCCCAGTTCCAGTGCGGGAGGATGTGCAGCGTTTCCTCGTCTTTGTTCCAGTGGCTGCGATAGAGATAGAAGCGGTCTTTGGGAATTCCGGCCAGGTCAACCGCGCCAAACAACGAACTGTGCGATGGCCAGTTGCTGTAATACGGCGTAGGCTCGCCCAGGTAATCGATTCCCGTCCAGATAAATTCGCCGATGGCGTACGGCAAATCTTCGTGCTGTATGAAATCGTCTTCGGGCAAGTTGCTCCAGGCAGCGTGTTCCACATCGTACGACGATGCCTGATGGTCGTCGTACAACGCCATTGAACGTCGCTGAACGGGAAATTTATACACGCCGCGCGAGCTGAGCGTGGATGCGGTTTCGGATCCCAGAATAATTTGCTGCGGCAACCGATCGTACGCTTCCTGATAACGGAACGGACGGTAATTGAAACCCGGCACTTCCATAATGGCCGCCATATTGTTGGAGAAAACGTGGTCGGGGCGGTCCATTCCGTTGGTAACGGGGCGCGTGGGGTCTTCGCGGTGGCAAATATCCTGCAAAAAACGCGCGAGACGCGAGCCTTGCCGGTTGCTTTGCTCTTCCACTTCGTTGCCGATGCACCACATTACCACGCTGGGGTTGTTGCGGAAATGATGCAGCACGTTCATAATGTCTTTTTCCGCCCACTCGTTGAAATAGCGGTTGTAGCCGTTTCGTACTTTGGGAATTGCCCATTCGTCGAAGGTTTCCACCATCAGCATCATCCCCATTTCGTCGGCAATGCGAACGTATTCGGGCGCGGGCATATTGTGCGATGTGCGGATGGCGTTTACGCCCATATCCTGCATCGTGCGAATCTGGCGGCGGATGGCAGCTTCGTTCACGGCCGCACCCAACGGGCCTAAATCGTGGTGAAGGCACACACCTTGGAATTTAATTTTTTCGCCGTTGAGGTAAAATCCATCGTTGGGTTTTATTTCGATGGTGCGGATGCCGAAGGGAGTGGTGTATTC
>JAUNRY010000057.1:0-307 GCA_030539475.1 Bacteroidia bacterium
AACTGGCGTGGGTAAAGGAAAACGAACCGCACTTGTACGAACAAATCGATAAAATTATGCTTCCCGGCGATTACATTGCAATGAAACTGACGGGCGAAATTTCCACCACGGTGGAAGGATTATCGGAAGGAATTTTTTGGGATTTCAAGGAAAATGCCGTTTCGAAAGAGGTGATGAGCTATTTCGGATTCAGCGAAGATATTATTCCTCCCATAATTCCAACGTTTGGTTTTCAAGGAATGGTTTCAACTGAAGCCGCAGCTGAATTGGGATTAAAAGCAGGCATTCCGTTGGGATACAGAGCCGG